>JBKPRH010000439.1:0-8066 GCA_046765795.1 Acidobacteriota bacterium
GTCAGGGACTTCGCTGGTCTCGAGATGAAGGGCGGCACGATCGTGTTGCGAAGCGGGGCGGAGTTGCGGACCGGCGCGTGGATGAATCGCGGCACGATCATCTCGCTCAAGCCGATCCCGCTGCTGCCCAGTTTCCTGTACTCATCGAGCTACACACCCACGTTCATGGGCGTGCTTGTGAAGCATCTGGGCTCGCTCGGCATCAGCCTGCCGTTCGATCCGCAGGCCGGCGCGTATCAGCGTTACCTCGGCGACACCTCAGTTGTGGGGAAAGGCGAGATTCTCGTCTGGAATAATCACGCCGCAGCGAGCGCGTGACGGATCCGGCCGAGGACTTCTTCGTCGGTGGGCTGCGACGAGCTCACCGACGCTCGCATCGACACCGGCACCCAGTCCATCCGATACGCGGTTCCGGGCGTATTGATGCCCGGCAACGCGGTGATGAACTGCACATGCGCCTTCGCACGCGGACTCGCACCCGGGCGATCGATGACCACGTGCGGGATGGTGTCGAGGTGTTCGACGGCCGCTTTCGGCATCGTGGACCATGGATCGGCGGCAACGATCAGCGCCGCATCGGCCTCGCGCCGCTCGAGCAGTTCGACCGCAGTGAACTCGCCAGGATTCGACCGCGCGTAGCCGCGGCTGAAGTCGACACCGACGGGATATCCAGTCAGCCAGCTCATGACGTTGTCGGCGCCGACGTCGTTGCCGAGATCGCGCATCGGGACGGCGGCGAACTTCGTGAAGTCGTTCAGCGCCATGGTCAACGAATGGAGTGCGGCCACGTTCATGTGGCGGCCGCGCGTCCGGCTCAATCCGGTGCCGAAGAAGAACACGCCGAGGCGTGCGCGCTTCATCTGCGCCACGAGATCCATCGCGCGATCGAGCGTCAGGCCGGTGGCCGTGAGCAGATCCGGATCGACTTTCTGATCGCGGACGATGGCGCGCAGCACGGTGAGCAGCTCGAAGTCGGTGCCCGGCTGGATTCGCAGGAACTGGTCGGCGACCCTGGCGCTCAGCGTGTCGTGTACGTCCACGAGGATCATCGTGCGGTCGTACCGCCCACCGGGCACGAACTTGCCGCGAGGCGTGTAGGCGTACCTCGTGAGGTGTCGCGGATGGGTTTCGACCGGATTGGTGCCCCAGTAGATCACCAGGTCGGCGCGGTTTCGCACTTCGCCGAGCGTGCACGTGACCTTGCCGACCAATTGCGCCGCCAGCTTGCTGGGGCCATGCGTCATCGACGTGTTCGTATCGATGACACCGCCGACGTCTTCGGCCAGCAGAATCGCGGAGCGCTGCGATTCGCACGTCGAGTTGCCCAGTCCGTAGATCAGCGGACGATTGGCCCGCGCCAGAATGCCGGCCGCGGTCTCGACCGCCTCGTTCATCGAGGCCGGCCGGCCATTGACGAGGGCAGTGACTGCGCTATCGCCGCGATCGCCAAGAAACCATTCGCGGCCCAACTTGCAGGCGCGTTCGGCGCGCACGATGCGTCCGCGCTCGGTGTGGATATCGATGTCGTCGCAAAGACACCCGCAGGAGGTGCAGGTGGCGCTGGTCACGATGGTCCGATCCATGTTCGATACGAGGGTCCCGTCTCTCAGCCTATCAGAGGTTCGCAGTACACTAATGAGCTGGCATGACCGGTACTAGCCTGGAACAGACGAAGAACGGCGTCAGAATCATCGACACGTTTGCCGAGGCGTTCTCGATGCGCGCCGCGCGCGTGGTGATCACGGCACAGTCGCCGGCATGGGCGCGGACGGCGGCGCAGTCGCTGACCGGCTTTGCGACCTCAGTGATCGGCTGCAAGGTGGAGGCCGGGATCGAGTCAGAGCTGGCGCCCGAGACGACACCTGACCTGCGGCCGGGCATCAGCGTCCTGCTCTTCGCGTTCGACGCCGATGGACTGCAGCGACAGCTCATCGATCGGATTGGTCAGACCGTGCTCACGTGTCCGACGACGGCGTGTTTCGATGGGTTGGCGGACGCTCCGGAGCGTGTTGTTGTCGGCGGACAGTTGCGTCACTTCGGCGACAAGTTTCAGTCGAGCAAATTCATGAACGGGCTGCGCTACTGGCGTATTCCGGTGATGGAGGGCGAGTTCCTCGTCCAGGAGTCGTTCGGCGTTCAGAAAGCGATTGGCGGCGGCAACATGCTGATCCTCGGCGAGCACCAGGCCGCGGCGCTTGCCGCGGCTGAAGCTGCGGTCACGGCGATGCGCGTGCCGGGCGTGATTCTGCCGTTCCCCGGTGGCATCGTGCGTGCGGGCAGCAAGGTTGGCGCGAAGAAATACAAGAACATGATCGCGTCCACCAACGATGCCTATTGCCCAACACTGCGTGGCCGCAGTGGCGTCGAGAGCCAGCTGCCCTCGAGTGTGAACTCAGTCCTCGAAATCGTTGTGGATGGCCTGGATCGATCGGCGATCGAGCAGTCGATGCGTGCCGGACTCGCCGCGGCTTGTCGTCCTGGGGTCATTGAGATCACGGCGGGCAACTACGGCGGCAAACTCGGGAAGCATCATTTCCATCTGCATCAATTGCTTTCGTAAATTCGACCGTCAGAATCCCTTCGGCGAAATCCAAAAGCTCTCGCGCCACGTGCCGCCTGGCACGACGGACTGCAACTCCTTGTAGATTCCCTTCTGCGCGAGGTTCAGTGCGTTGGTGATTCCCGCCATCGGTTCGAAACAGATGAAGCTGTGCGGCTTCAGCGACCAGACGACGGCTGCGCGATAGTTCGGCCCGAACTGCACGTCGAGCCGCTGCCCCTTGCCGATCACGCTCATCGTGGCGCGGCCTTGTGCATCGCGCACCAGATCGGTGAATCCGTCGTCAATGTCGTATTCGCGCAGCGGCACGCCGCCCGTGTACGGCGCGCCGATTGGTTCGGTGTCACCGGTGGGCAGCTTGTTCTCCGTCAGCTTCAGATGTGTGCGCGCGCCGATCGAGATGGTCCAGTCGTTTCGGGGCGAGTCGGTCAACTGAAAGTACGGATGAAAGCCGATCGACACCGGCATCGGCTCCGCGCTCATGTTGGTGACGGTCGTCATCACCTCGAGCACGCCATCATGCAGGGTGTGTGTCATCTCGATCGTGTGGGCGAAGGGCCACTGCTTCATCCATGCCGGCTGACGGAAGAATTCGAGCCTGCTGGTGACGGTGGCGCGGTCGCGGCCGGCATCGACAGAGACGAGGCGCCACTCAGACGTCGCGGTCAGGAAGCCATGTATCGGGATCGTGCCGCGGACATTCCCGAGGCTCATGTCGAACGCGTAGCGTTTGCCGTTGGCGTAGAAGGCCTGTTCGTCGAGACGATTGATCCACGGGCCCATGAACGGAATGCCGGTCTGATTCGGATTGGCCTTGAACGCATCCATGTCGGGGTGCGGCCAGCGCAGGACATCGTGGCCTTTCACCGTCATGCGGAAGGCGATGTTGCCAATCGAGGGCGCGATCGACACGCGCGTGTCGGTGCCCGTATCGGTCAACTGAATGATGTCGCCCTCGCGTCGCGCCGCGTATCGCTGCGCGGTGGTTGGCAACGTGGTGAGGCACACCAGGAAGGCGACGCACGCGAACTGGAGGCGTTTCATGTGTGGGGATTCTACTGTTGGAGGCCACGGAGGAGGCAGAGGACACCGCTCCCTCCGTAATCGGGTATTCTCTCGCCCCATGCGACGACTCTCATTGTTCTTCGTGCTCCTGGCTCTCTCCGTGATCTCGACGCGCACATCCGCGCAGTCATCCGCGACGTGGGCCGTTCACGCGGATAGCAGCTACCAGACTGCACCGAACCTCACATACCTCACAGCCAGCAACTACGAGTCGAAGCTCGATATCTACTACCGTCGCGGCGCGACGACACCGCAGCCGACCGTCGTGTACTTCCATGGAGGATTCTGGGCCGCGGGCAACAAGGAGGGGGCGGTCACCAAGATCGTTCCGTGGATGGAGATGGGCTGGAACGTCGTGAACGTCGAATACCGGCTCGCCCGAGTGGCGCCGGCGCCGGCGGCCGTCGAGGACTGTCTCTGTGCGCTGCGCTTCCTCGCCGCGCAGGCGAAGACCTACATGATCGACGTCAACCGCATCGTGGTCACCGGTGAGTCCGCCGGCGGGCATCTGTCGCTCACGAGCGCGATGATTCCCGAGAGCGCGGGACTCGATCGTCAGTGTGCCGGCACCGCGGCCGTGCCGAAGCCCGCTGCGGCGATCAACTGGTTCGGCATCACCGATGTGTACGATGTGATCGAAGGCCCCAACCGCGCCAACGCGGCGATGACGTGGTTCGGCAGCTTGCCGAATCGCGAGGAGATCGCCAAGCGCGTCTCGCCGCTGACCTACGTGCGCGCCGGACTTCCGCCGATTCTGACCATTCACGGCGACGCCGATCGCGTCGTTCCGTATCAGCATGCGGTCCGACTGCACGATGCGCTGACCAAGGCGGGTGTTCCGAACCAACTGATCACCATCCCGGGTGGCGGCCACGGCAATTTCACGCCCGAGCAGCGGACGATGATTTACGCGACGATCCGCGAGTTTCTGACGAAGCACAAGCTGCTGTGAGGTGCCAACTCCCAAATTCCAACTACCAACGCCCAGCCACTCCCAACCTCCTACTCCCAACGCCCAAGCGATCGTCGTGCCTGTCTTGGGATTTGGGGGTTGGGAATTGGCAGTGGTTGGGAATTGGGAGTTGGTCGTTGGGAGTTGACCGCCTATCACCCTAGGCATACTCTTGCGCCCAGAGGGAGCGATGCGAAACCGACTACGCAGTCTTCTCGTCTCCGCGGCCATCGTCGTGACAGCAGCCGCCACGCTGTTGGCGCATCACTCGGTTCCCGGTCAGTTCGACATGTCCAAGCCAGTGACGCTCAAAGGCGTCATCTCGAAAGTGGATTGGATCAACCCGCACATCTACGTGCATCTCGATGTGAAGGAGCCCGACGGGACGACCAACACGTGGGCGCTGGCCACGCTGCCGACGGCGATGATGCGGCGTGCGGGAATCACCAAGGAATCGCTGCAGGGGAAATCCGGCGAGGAGGTGACCATCAACGCGGTTCCCGCGCGCGATGGATCGAAACATCTCGCCTGGATCAACAAGATCACCTACGCGGACGGCCACTCGTTCGCGCCAACGGGGCAATGAACATGACGCATCGTTTCTTGATCCCGACCGCAGCGGCGCTGGCGCTGCTTAGCGTCTCCAGCATTGCGTTGGCGCAGGTTGCTGCGCGCGCTCCCGATCGCGGTACTGTTCAACAGCTGCAGAAGCTGTCCGCGAAACCCACGCCGAAGCTGGCTGACGGCCGCATCGACTTCAACGGCACGTGGGATCACCTCGGCGGCATCGAGTTCGTGCGGCCTGTCAAGAAGGCCGACGGATCAATTTGCTTGATCGGATGCGGTCCCGCGCCGGGCGGCGCGCCTCCCGCGCCGTTCCCGCCGGTGCAGACCGACTTTCCGAAGTACAAGCCCGAGTTGCAGGCCAAGGTCGCCGATTTCGCGAAGCGCCAGGTCGAGCTCGATACCAACTTGCGCTGTCAGGCACCGGGTGTGCCGCGCATTGGACCGCCGTCGAAGATCATTCAGAACGCGCGCGAGGTCGTGTTCCTCTATGACGATGTGAATGGCGCGTTCTTCCGGATCATTCCGACCGACGGACGGCCGCATCGCAAGGACGTGCCGGCCAGTTATCTTGGCGACGCGGTCGGTCGCATCGAAGGCGATACGCTGATTGTCGAGACGCTTGGGTTCAACGAAGACACGTGGCTCACCGACAACGGCGCGTTCCACACCAAGGACCTCAAGGTGACCGAACGCTTCCGGCGCGTCGGCGACACGATCGAGTGGCGCGCGACGGTCAACGATCCCTCGATCCTGTCAGAGCCGTGGCAACTGAAGCCGCAGGTGATGTGGATCACCGACATTGAGATCGAAGAGCCGGCGCGCTGCGAAGATCGCGACGTCGAGCACATCATCGACGGCTCGCATCACGACAACCCAAGGTAGCTACCAGCTACCCCCTAGGGGTCTTCCTGTATCTTGACGTTCCCCCCAGCGGGGCGTATACAACTCCCACTTGTAATCGGACACCATCAATCTCATCCGGACGCATTCATCTCCAGGTGGCAGGGTAGTCCTTCCGGCGTCGGGTATCGAGTCCTTTCGGCGTGCGCACGTTCACTCTGCGAAGGGAGCTTGGTCATGAGAAGACTGCTGGGTCTGTGTGTCCTCGCGTGTGGTGTCATCCTCCCCTCTCTGGCTTACTCACAGACGACGCTCGCCGGCGTCGTGCGGGATACATCCGGTGCTGTCCTACCGGGAGTCACCGTCGAGGCTAGTGGCGCGGCTCTGATCGAACGGTCCCGCACCGCGGTGAGTGACGGTTCCGGTCAGTACCGCATCACCGACCTGCCGCCCGGCACGTACTCGGTCACCTTCTCACTGACGGGATTCACCCGCGTGGTTCGTGAGGGCGTGGTGCTCAGTGGCTCAGGCGTGACGACCATCAGCGCCGACCTGAGGGTGGGGGCGCTGGAAGAGACGATCACCGTCACCGGCGAGACGCCAGTTGTTGACGTCCAGTCCACGCGGCGCGAGATGGTCATTAACGCTGAGACGCTGGCAACGGCGCCGGTCACCCGGACCTACGGCGCGCTGCTCGCGGCGATTCCGGGCATCACCACCGACAACACCTCGAGGGGTGCGCTGACCGAGCCGTTCATGACCTTCTTCACGGCGAACGGCGGTCGGGCCAATGAGGGCCGCATGTTGATCAACGGCATGCCCGTGGCGGCCTCGTTTAACGGCGGCGGCGTGTCCACGTTCATCTACGACGTCGCGAACACCGAAGAGATGCAGGTACTCGTCTCGGGAGGGCTCGGGGAATCCGAAGCGGGAGGGCCCAGCGTCAACCTGATTCCGCGGGCCGGCGGCAATGCGTTCAACGGACAGGCGTTCTATAGCGGAACGGGCGACGGACTGCGGTCCGACAACATCGACGACTATCTCCGCAGCGTCGGCCTGACACGGCCGCCCGCACTACTCAATCAGTACGACGTGAGCGGCTCGCTCGGTGGACCGATTGTGCGCGACCGGCTGTGGTTCTTCGGCATGGCGCGTGACTTCGGAAGCGCCACCTTTACCGAGGGGCTGTTTGCGAATCGCAACGCCGGTGACGCGAGCCGCTGGGATTACCTGCAGGACACGTCCGTCGAAGGACGTAGCGCGAACCGGCGCGACATCTTCAGCGTCAAGTTCACCGCACAGGTGAGTGCGCGAAACCGCGTGTCCTTCTCGCATGAATACCAGCACCGCTGTTCCGGATCGGCGTTCACCACGGACGGTGGCGGCTGCCGCACTCGAGAGGCGGACTGGATTGGCCTCGGCACGCTTACGGCGTCTCCCGAGACCTGGCCGGGGTATCACGACTTCCCGTATCACGTGACGCAGGCGACCTGGACGTCGCCCGTCTCGAGCAAGGTTCTACTCGAGGCGGGGTTCTCGCGCTTCCAATATCTCTGGGCGGGCTTCGGGCAGGCGCCGCCGGATGCGCTGACGGATCTCATCCCGGTCACCGAGTCGCAGGCCATCGACAATCACAGGGCGAACTACACGTATCGCGGCATGTACGACCCGTTGGGATTCGGGTGGGCCGATAACGACGCCAACCCGAACAACTGGCGAGCGTCGATGTCGTACGTCACAGGCGCGCACAACCTGAAGGTCGGCTATCAAGGCTCGTATCAGCGATCGCTGCAGGCGAGGGACGCGAACACCACGCTGTTGCGGTACACGATGAACGGCCGCTCCTTGAATGGCGTCGGGTATACGTTGGCCAGTCGGTGGGAGCAGAACGATCGCACCGCCACATCCGCCGTCTTTGTGCAGGACCAGTGGACGAAGGGCCGCTTCACGCTGCAGGGAGCCGTCCGCTTCGACCGCGCGTCGAGCTGGGCGCCCTACGAGCACAACGGCACGACCGAGATCTCGAGGTTCAATCCCGCGCCGATCACGTTCCCGAGAACGGTGAGTGTCGCGGGATACAAC
>JBKPRH010000440.1:0-11122 GCA_046765795.1 Acidobacteriota bacterium
TCACCAGGCAGTGCGCGCAACGGCGCTGGGGGAGGCGGCGGCACCACCACCCCCGTGACGAAAGAGGCGCCCGCGAACATGGCGTTGGCTTTCACTAGCGGCCGCCGTTGCAGCGCCGCGTCGAAGTTCTCGCGCTCTTCATCGTTCAGCACGTCCTTCAACTGACGAAGCAGCACGGCGCGATCGCGGTCGGCCGGACGGATGCGCACCTTGAACCCATCGAGCGCGGCGAGCGCCAGAGAGGTGCGCTCGGGTGGTAATCCGAAGCTGTTGATCATCTGCGCGAGGTCGGGACCGAATCTCAACGCATTGATTTGAATCCTCGTGCCGTCGGGCCGCGTGATGAACTGGCCTGGCATGTCGCTTCCGGTCATCCGGCGCTCGAGCATCACCTTGAAGCCGCCAAGATGTTCCGGCGCCATGAGAGGTTCGAGTTCCTTCAACAACACCGCTTCCGCATCGGCTTCGAGCGCGTCCATGAACGGCCGAACGATCGCGAGCGCCTGTCGGTGCTGGATCGGAGTCAGCCGCAGGTCGTCCAATGCGCCCTCCACATGCGAGCGCGTCGAGAGGCTGACCTGATCGCCGAACGTATAGCCACCACCGCCACCGCCCCTCAATCCCGGAACCGTGGCCGCAGCGACGGGCGCAGGAGGTGCTGGCCTCGCCATGGCGAGGATCTCATCGCGGTCGAGCGCCTGATCGCCACTCGAGTCACCGGCGAGCAGGTTCTGCATACGCTCCGGCAGCTCGCTTTTCACGAGACGTCCGTCGTTATCGCGATCGAACGTCATCAGCCGCGCGATGACGATGGCGGGGTTCGTCGGAGGGTCGATGGTCGACTCGAAGATCGCTGCCCGCTCGAGCTGCCTGAAAGGCGTCGCCGTTTGCGCAGACGCCATCTGCGGCGCCGCCATCGCCGCGATCGCCATCAGCACCAGGAGAAACACAGGGTCGCGCCGCATGATGCACTCCTTCACTTGAACGGATCCGAGAACCTGGGGTCAGTGAGAAACGCCTGGTCGGTCAGGGTTTTGAGAAACGCGACCAGCGCCAGTTTTTCCGAGGCCGTGAAATGCAGCGGCTGGACACGGACATCCTTGTTCGGATGATTCTTGCCGCCGTTGCTGTAGTGATCGAGGACCGCATCGAGCGTCGCGAATCGCCCATCGTGCATGTAGGGCGCGGTGACCTCGACGTTACGCAGCGACGGCGACTTGAAACGGCCGATGTCCTGCGGCTTGAGTGTGATGTCGCCGACGCCGCCGTCGGTGCGGGCGGTGTCGTCGTCGAGGCCGGTGTTCACCGGCTCCGTCATCACGAAGTGCGCGTCCTGATCGGGAAGATGACAGAGCGCGCAGTTGCGGACAAACAACGCCTTGCCGCGGTTCTCCTCGAGCGTGAAGTTGGGGAAATCGTCGTGCGACGATCGGACCTGCAGCCGGCCGTCGTCGTACTTCGATTGATACGAGACCATCGAGCGCAGGAACTGCGCCAGCGATCGCGCGATGCGCTCGTTCGTGATCTCCGGATCGCCGAAGGCTCGACGAAACAGTTCCGCGTACTGCGGCTCGGCGCCGAGGATGCCAGGAAGCTTCGACAGGTCCTGTCCCATCTCGAGCCGGTTCTCCACGGGCATGAGCACCATCGCCTCGAGATTGCCACTGCGCTCATCCCAGAAGAAGCGTGCACGCGGATGGAACCTCAGGTTGACGAGATTCATCGCATGACGATCGGTCAGGCCACCTTTGAACCCTTTGCTGAACCGATTCGGATCGACGAACGCGTGCGACTGCACGTGGCACGAGCCGCAGGACACGGTGTTGTTGGCCGACACATGCGTGTCGTAGAACAGCACCCGGCCGAGCGTTGCTCCGGCGTCGGTGACGGGATTGTCGGCCGGGGTGTTGTCGAATTTCTGTGCCGCCGCGTCGGTGAAGTGACTCGGCAGATCCAGATAGGCGTACGTGTATGGGGTGTCAGGCAGGTGCAGACTGCGCTCGGCAGCAGGGATGGTGATCGCCGAGACCACCCATATAAACACGCCGGTGATGAGGCACGCCTTCATAGCGCCCGAGGAGCCGCCTCGAAGGCGACCCTACTTCCTTGCCGCTTTAGACACCGAAGGGGCTTGAACGGTTGGAGTCTCGATCAAAGACTCGCGTATTCGATCACCTCCTGGCCCATCAGCACGCACTCGTTCGGGACACGGGCGTAGATAAGGCGCAAGCGGTACTGACCCTTGTAAATGCGGCCCCAGACCTCGAGCACATCGAAGCGCTGCAGACGATTCGCCGGATTACGCATCGGCAGCAGGGTTCTCACTGATTTGTCGATCTCGATACGGTCGTCCCCACCGACATGAAACGCCAACAGCTTCTGCGCCTGCTCGCGCGCGGCAGGCGCGCAGCGATGTGCGCCTTGTGCCCACGCGGGGTTCGATACAGAACTCGCGAGCCCGAGTACAGCAGTCACACAGCCAATAGAAACGGGCCTCGCGATCGACATGAGCAGAGTCTACGCCCTCAGAGCCAGACGGCTTTCGTCAGTCGCAGCCACTCCATCCGATCGCTCAGCCCGATCAGCCCGCCGTTGATCGCGCGCGTCACACGCTGCACGTTGTCCTGATCGGCGAGCGCATTGCAGCCTTTCGCCGCCCATTCGGCGGCAGCCACCGCCAGGCACCACTGCGCGCTGAAGACTTCATCGGGCGCGATGACGAAATCCGGCGCCGCGGGATTCTGGATACGCAGTGATGTCGTCGCATCCCGATAGCTTTCCTTGCCGGTGAGCTGCAGCAGACCGCGACCGCGGTACTTGAATCCATCGCCCGGTTGATCGTTGCCCAGACGTCCGCCGTACACCTCGTTGCCGAGCTTCTCTTCGTTGTGGGCAAACAACGCCGGATCGAGCGGGCCCTTCGGTCTAAATCTCGTCGGCCACACCTGCGGCAAACGCTGCGGACTGTAATTCAGGCTCTCGATCTGAAAGGTCAGCCCGGTGGACTCGTGCAGCACCTGGGCCATGAAGTGCGCGACGCGCATCGGCGAGACCGAGATCCCTGACAGTTCGAGGAGCGGCGGCCCGTTCTCAAATGCCTGGCGATAGCTGGATCGGGCATTCGGTGCCAGATGCCGAAGATCGTCGAGCGTAATGCTGATCGCCATAGCTCTCTCGGACCAAGGACCAGGGACCAAGGACGGACCAAGAACCAAGCACTAAGGACCAGGGACTACAAGCGCTCGCGGCGCCTCACGTATCGAGCGAGCGCACGATATGCCCGACGCATCTCGTCGTACGTGTAGTTGGCGTTTCGTCCACTCGGATTAGGGAGGACAAACACCGCAGCGTTACTAAGATGCTCTTTCTGCAGTCCGAGCGCGACTGCAACTCGGCTGTTGGGGAACAACGCGCGAAAGACGGTGACACCCACGAGCGCGACGACCTGCGGACGATACCGTTGGATCTTGCGGCGCAGTCGCGCCGATCCAGCGACGTACTCGTCGCGCGTCAGCGTGTCGATCCCCGGCGTGGCCCTCGGGATGACATTCGTGATCCCGTATCCCCACTCGGGCAACCGCTCATCGTCGACGTAGGTGATCGGCTCGGGCACGAGCCGCGCGTCGTAGAGCAGCTTCCAGAATCGATTCGAGAAACCCGCGAAGTGATGGCCGGTCAGTGCCGAGCGCACGCCGGGGTTGATGCCGACGAACAGCACGCGCACGCCAGGACGAATCCGATCGCGTAACCGCGGCAGCGCCGCCTGAGGCTCAGCGCTTCGGCTTCGCGGCTTCGAGATGGGTGCGGTCGCGTTCGTTGTCGCAGAACGATTCGAAGATGTCGGCATCGGCCATCAGCGTGTGCGGAATCTTCAGCGTGAGCGGTTTCGTGTACATCTTCGGGTCGTTGAGCGTGACTTCCATGTCCATGTGTCCGTAGTCCGTGCGGCGGAACCGCTCGATGACACGCATCTCTTCGCTGCGCGGGTGCCCGAGGATATCGAGCTGGGTCCTGTCGTTGAAGCCTGCCGTGTCGACGACGAAGACGTCACCATCCCAGCGTCCGACCGAGTAGCCGAGATACGCCGGGAAGTTGACCTCCTGTGGCAAGGTGCGACCGTCGGCGTAGATCTGACGATACATGTTGCCGGCCTCGTAGAGCACGATTGTCATGCGCGGCGCCTGCACAATCTTGATCGGCTCTGACAGCAAGCCAGCCAACGGGAACGGCGGCGGCGCGGCACAGACGACCGCAGGATCGCGCCCTGTCAAATTCTTCAGGAAGAGCTTCCCGCCTTCAGGCGTCATCGGCAGCGCGTTGGGTGGAAAGTCCGCGAGCACGTTGATTGCGTACTTGTGGACAGTGTCGAGCTCCATTCCGGGCACGCTGGTTTTGATCTCGTTCTCGATAATGGCGCCGAACAGACGCCTCATCTCGTCGATGGTCGTCGTCTCGTGCATCCAGACACCAGAGAGGTCCGGCTTGCCATCAGCCGTGCGTGGCGCCGGCGCGCTCAGGTTGGGCTTGCCATCCTTGGTGCGCGGCACGCCGGGCGTCTGAAAGTTCAGCCACTGTGCCTGGGCCGTCACTGAGAGCACGACGAGCCACAGGCATACCCATCGATTGCGCATTCCACTCTCCTCACGGGAATAACGCTCCGCGGTCACATTGTGAACGTGCGGCGGCGCTATGATGCCAATGCCAACTATATGCTGCCACCAGGTCCACGCGGCGTGCCGATCCTCGGCATGCTGCTGGCAGTCAGACGCGATCCGACCGGCGTCTTCATGCGGGCCGCTCGCCGCTTCGGCGACGTCGTCTACTTCAAGATCGGCCCTCGTCGCGGGTACCTGCTGACCAACCCCGCCGACATCCGGCACGTCCTGCAGGACAACGCGCGCAACTATCACAAGAGCCCGCTCTATCAGAAACTGCGGATGTCGATCGGCAACGGACTCCTGACCAGCGAAGACGACTTCTGGCTGCGGCAACGCCGCATCGCGCAACCAGCGTTTCATCGGCAGCGGGTCGCGGGCCTCGCGGGAGTGATGGCTCAGGCGGCGCGTGAGACGGCCGACGCGTGGCAGTCGATTGCGTCAGACGGACGACCCGTCGACATTTCGGACGAGATGATGCGCTTCACGCGCACCGTCGTCCTGCGCGCCCTGCTCGGCGGCGATCTCGGCCCGTTCGCCTCAAAGATCGATCAGGCGTGGGTGGTCATCAACGAGAACATTGGTAACAGCTTCTGGTCGCTGGGCATCGCCGAGCGCTTTCGACGCGCAAGGGCACGACAGTTCGCGGAGGCGCGCTTCGTTCTGCGGCAGGCGGTTGATTACGTGATCAACGAACGCCGCCGCCATCCGATCGACAGCCCCGATCTGTTGTCGATGTTGATGGGCGCACGAGACGAAGAGACCGGTGAGCGAATGACCGACGAGCAACTGCGTGTCGAGGTCACGACGTTCCTGCTCGCGGGACAGGAGACCACGTCGCTCGCGCTGACATGGACGTGGTTCCTTCTCTCGCAGCACCCAGCAGCGCGGCAGCGTCTTGAAGACGAGATCGATACCGTACTCGGCGGCCGCCCGCCCGAGTACTCTGACCTCGCACGGCTGCCCTACACGCGCATGGTGGTGGATGAAGCGATGCGTCTCTATCCGCCGGCGTGGGGCTTCTCGCGTCAGGCGCTCGGTGATGACACCCTCGGTGGCTATCACTTGCCGAGTGGGTGGCTGGCGTTCGTCGTCCCGTACGTGCTACATCGGCTCCCGCAGTACTGGAAGGATCCAGACACATTCGAACCGGAACGGTTCTCACCCGAGCAAAGCGCCGATCGTCCGAAGTTCGTCTACGTGCCGTTCGGCGCCGGACCGCGGCAATGCATCGGGAATCAGTTCGCGTTGATCGAAGCGCATCTGAGCGTGGCGACGCTGGCGCAACGCTATCGTCTGCAGCTCGTGCCCGGACATCGGGTCGAACCGTGGCCGCTCATCACGCTGCGGCCGCGCAATGGCATGCCCATGACGATTGAAAATCGTCAGGTCAAAGGGCAAACGTCAAAGGTCAAAGGCGACCTTATTTTTTCTGCTCGGTGAGCGTCGCGTTGTAGTTCTTCTCCATGTTGTCGACCCAGGCTTTGTAGCCAGCGGGATCGATGTACGGGTTGGTCCCGCTCCCCAGCTTCTTGTGCTTTCCGGCCAGATCGAAAAACCAGCTGTGCGCCCCGAGAAAGACGTCAGCGGGCAACGACTTGAATGTCTTGATGCCCCGGGCGAAGTCCTCAGCGATCTCGGGATAGTTCTTGTTGTTGACCAGCTGGGCACCTTCCTGAAGACCGCCGCAGGCAATCAGCACGTTGTAGGTCCTGCCGCCGTCCGCAATCCTCGTCGTCCAGGTTGTGCAGCCGCGCGTGTGGCCGGGTGTGAGGTGTGCAGTGAGCGTGGTGCCGCCAAGCGACACCTGATCACCGTCTTTCAGGACGCGGTCGGCAGGATACGCCTTACCGCTCGGCGCCTTCATGGCCTTGAGCGCCGGCACGTCCTGTTCCATGGCCATCACCGTTGCGCCACCAGAGAGCTCCTTCAGCATCGCATCGGCCTGCTGGTGATCCGGGTGCGCGTGACTGCCGAGAATGATCTTGATGTCAGTGACCTTGAAACCAAGCTTCTCTACCGACGCACGCAGCAACGGCAGCGTGTCCTCGTAGTTCGTGTTGATCAGGATGTGCCCTTGCGGCGTCGTGAAGAGATAGGAATTCAGCGTGGCGGTCCCGACATAGTGGAGGTTCCCGATGATCGTGTGCGCAGGGAACGCCACCTTGTCCTGCGTCCGATCGGCTGTCGTCTGTGCCCGGACCAGTGCTGACGTCGTCGCGAGGCCGACGATAAGCGCCACGGCGCATCGTGTCTTGAAGGCAGACATAAGACTACATACCTCGCCTTTGCCTTTTGACCTTTGCCCTTTGACCTTCGGCGGTCACCGCGTCCCCGCCATCGTCGCGTAGACCGCGGCGATGTGCGCCTCACGGATCGTATCCCAGCGCTCGAATCCCTTGTACGCATCGAGTGTCAGCGTCTTCTGGATCTCGGCGAGGCTGCGGCCCGCCGCGATACCGGCTGCGACGCCCTTCGAGATGTCCACCAGGTACTGCAGCGACTGCATCGCATCCTTCTTGGTACCCGACAACGCGTGACCGGTGAGCGCATGCTCGTAGTCGAGTGCGTTGATCGTTGACAGTGCATCGATCCACGAGCCAACTGTTGGAGCCAGTCCACCCGGCAGGCGCTTCACCTGCAGGATGTCGGCGCTGAATACGGCACGCTCGTCGGGGAAATGCAGCACCGAGCTGTCGTCAGCGTGGGCGACACCCAGATAGGTCATCGTGACGCGCTTTCCGCCGAGCGTCACCGTATGACGATCGGTGTAGGTCACCGTCGGGGGATAGACATCGCTCACGGACCCACGCGCGATTTCAGCGCCGCTCAGTACCTCGTCGCGGTTGTAGTCGAACATCGCGAAGCGCTCGCTATACTGGCCCGCCGCTTCGCCGCGATCGATGAGTCCATTTTTGTTGGCGTCGATCTTCACGGCGTCGGCTGGCAATGGAGGATTTCCGGCCGGAGGCGCGAGCGCCGTCAGCATATTCCGGTGGCCGACGAACTCCGCCGTGTCGGCGAACACCACACCGCCGGACGCATGGTCCCAGTCCCGATGCGTGTAGAGCACGTAGCGAACCGGCACCTTGAAGCGCGTCGCGAACTCTGCCTTCAGATAGCGAGCGAAATCACGGTTGATCGGGTCGCTCATGATGATGCCCTCGGGCGTCACCAGAAACACCGTGTAATGGTTGTTGTTCTGCGCGCGATACAACTGCCCCGTCACGTTGACGATGCCGCGCTGCGTCGGCGGCGCCGGCTGGGCCAGAGCACTGGAAGCAAGGGCGAATGAGCACAGGGCGAGGACGGATGTGACAAGGCGCATGGTGGCTCTCCCGTGAACAGTCCTATACGGTCGCCATGCACGTTTCACTTACCCTCGGCTGTAAGATCCGCTTCATGAGTCGCTCTTTTCTTGCCGCTGCCCTGGCGCTGTGCATGGCCCTCGGAATGACCGCCACGGCTCAGACGCCGCGCCAGCCGTCGATTTCACAAGACGACCTGCGCACCTGGCTCACCTACATCGCGTCGGACGAACTGCAAGGACGCCTCGTCTACACCGAAGGCATCGGCCTGGCGGCGGCATACATCGCCGACCACCTGAAGGAATGGGGCGTGAAGCCGGGCGGCGACCACGGCACGTACTTCCAGGAAGTGCGCGTGCTCGGCGTCCGCACGAAGAGCAACTCCAGCGTGACCGTCACGGTGAACGGACAGTCGCGCACGTTCAAGGATGGCGAGGGCGTCACATTCCCGCGCAATCAAGGCACGAAGCAGACGGTGAGCGGCGAGGCGGCGTTCGCGGGGTACGGCCTGACATTCGCCCCACTTGAACAGGACGACTACGCACACCGCACGGTCAGCGGCAAGGTCGCGATTTTCCTGGGACGCTTGGGTCCAAAGGGATTTACCGCCGCGCATAACCGCATCCTCAACGGTCGCGGACGCGTGGCCGTCGACACGCAGCACGCCGTCGCGACGATCACGCAGGTGGTCCCCAACGTGCCGCCGGTGACCAACGTTCCGGCGGCCCAGCGCGTGGACTTTCAGACCGCGCAACGGCTCGACGCGCAGCTTCCGCCGCAGATCACCGCGAGCGACGACGTCTTCACGTTCCTCTTCAGCGCCTCAGGCACCGACTACGCAACGCTCCGCGCTACCGCCGAAAAGCAGGAGCCGCTGCCGGACGTCGCGCTGTCCGGCGTCTCGATCACGATCAACGTGGACGCGACCTACGACGTGATTCAAACCCGCCTGACGCGAAACGTGGTCGGCGTGATCGAGGGCAGCGACTCGTCAGTGAAAGACACCTACGTTCTGATGGGCGCGCACTACGACCACATCGGCTACGAGCAATTCGCGTTCGGCGATCGCCGCAACGCGATTGCGAGCTGCGACGGACAGTCGCGTCCGACACCGCGGCCGGGCGACATCATCAACAACGGCGCCGACGATGACGGCTCGGGCACGGTGACGCTGATGGCACTGGCCAAGGCATTCGCACGCGGGCCGCGCATGAAGCGATCCGTGCTGCTGGTGTGGCATACGTCGGAGGAAGGCGGCCTGACCGGCTCGCGATTCATGGCCGATCATCCGCTCGTGCCGCTCGAGAAAGTGTCGGCGCAGCTGAACATCGACATGGTCGGACGTAATCGCTGCGATGACCCGAAGGAGGCCAACACCGTCTACGTGGTGGGTTCGGACCGCATCAGCACCGAACTCCACAACGTCAACGAGGATTCGAACGCGGCGCTGCCCTCACCGCTGACGCTCAACTACGAGCTGAACGATCCGTCGGATCTCGAATCGATCTACACGCGCAGCGATCACTACAGCTACGCCTCGAAAGGCGTGCCCATCATCTTCTTCACGACCGGCTTGCATCGCGATTATCACTACGTGACCGACGAAGTGGACAAGATCGAGTTTCCAAAGATGGCGCGAATCACCGCGCTCGTCTACGGCACCGCCGCGCGGCTCGCCAATCTCGATCATCAGCCGCGGCGCGACAATCTCGGACCGCGCGTTGGGAAAGGCCAGACCGGGAGATTGTCGATTGACGAGGGACGATTGACGCATTGATCGACGAACGGGAACAATCCGTCACTCGTACTTCGTCAATCGTCAATTTCCAGCGTTAGACGTACATCGGTCGTCCGTTGCTGAGCGCAGACCAGCCGCGAACGACACGATAGATGAACCAGATCGCGACGACCCCGAGCGGAAGCCATACGAAGAGCAGGCCCAGGCCTAACGTCCCGAGCACGAATAGCCCGCACAACGCGACCCACAGCAGACCAAACCAGAACGTCCGGATTTGCCAGCGGAAGTGCGTTTCGAGCCATGTCCCCTGCACGTCGCCGCGTTTCACGTAATTGATGATCACGGCGATGATCGACGGCCATCCAAACAGAAATGCGCCGACCACGGTGGCAGTGCCGATGATGCCAACGACCAGGCTGAGCGCGTGAAGCGCGTAAATCAGTTGCGTGACGCCGTATTGCGGATGCGACTGAGGTGGCGCGAGCGACATCGGATCACTTCTTCTGTGTGTCGAGGAAGTCGAAGATCTCCGACGCGAAGGTCAGGTACGCGGCCAAGTGCGTGCCGCCGGGCACCGTCGCGTACACGGTGTTCACACCCGCGGCCTTCGCGGCCTCGGCCATCTTCTTCGATGCCTCGATCGGATTGGTCGTGTCCTGATCGCCGTGGATCACCATCAGCCCCATCTTGCCCTTGAGGCGATCGAACGGATAGGACGAGTAGTCGATCGGTCCTGAGCTGATGACGAGCGCGGCAAAACGATCCGGGTACTTGGCGCCGAGGTAGAGCGCGCCCGACCCCGAGGGGTTCTGCCCGTGCAGGAACACGCGACCCGGATCGACGCCGTACTCCTGGCTCACGAGATCGATGACGTTCATCACGTCCTGCTCCGCTCGTTCGTTTTCCTGCGGCGTCCAGCCCTGAGCCGGCTCCGCCGCGTTCGGTCGCGCGATCCGATACGGGCTGCCGTAGTAGGGCTGACTCAGCGGACGATAGCCCATCGGTGTGACGACGAGATAGCCTCGCTTCTCGGCCTGCGCGACGAGACTGTTGGGCTCGCGATACGAATTGTTCACGCTGTTACCGGCCCGCAGCGTCACGAGCAGCGGCAGTCTCACGCCGGGCTTCCATCGCGACGGTACGAACAGCCTGTACGGGATGGATTCGCCGGTTCCGGGAAAGTCGTAGACCCGATACTGCTCACCGACGTGTTGGTAAAGCGGTGCTTGCGGATTGGGTTTGAGCGGAGGCGGCGCCGCGTTCTGCGCATACGCGGCGGAGGTCAGCATCACGATCAACGTAGTGACAGAGACGACGCGCATGATCCTCGACACAATCATGCGCCATTGTATGCCCGCCCGCCTTCGGCAAGGCTACGCCGCGGGTGAACGTTGTTTCGCGGCGTTCACACCATCGTGTAT
>JBKPRH010000441.1:0-15600 GCA_046765795.1 Acidobacteriota bacterium
GTGCCGGAGTCAACGACGTAGCGGCCACGTAACAGGTCGGGAAGGCTGAGATTGATCTGCGCCCGTGCGATCGTCGCAAATACCGGCGCCTCAGGATAATCCACCGATCGCACGCGGATGTTCTTGAGATCGAGCGACGCCTTCAGGAGGTTGTAGTTGAGTTCGTCGGCCTGAAACTGAATGTGCTTCTGCGCCAGAAGCGCGGTGACCTTGTTGACCGCATAGCGCCGAACCGGTCGCGTGTGAATCGTGAAGAACAGGATGACGATGACGAGGCACAGTGCGACGAACCCGATTGTGAGGCGGCGAAGCGTTCGCCGGTAAGCTCGTGCCACGTCGTGCTTCGGGCTGCAATTGGCGCTCCAAGGCCTCGATATAGCGTGGACGCAAAACGGCCGTGCTGCCAAAGTGCGATGTGTACGGGAATTGCAACGCGGCGGGGCGTGCCCACGCAGGATCCGCTGCTCGACTTCGATTCGGAAGTGAAGATCGTGTACACGGACCCCCTCCCCGCAACGACACCTTGGCCGGTGGTACAGCCCCCAACCCACGCAATCGACACGACTTCACGCGTGGTGTCTTTCGTCCTGGGGTTTGCGCTGGCGAGTTTGATTGCGTGGTTGGGAAGCATCTCCGGCGACGAAGTCGCCGCGACCGGTAACAGCACGCCAGTGGCATCGGTGGGAACACCTGTGGTCGCCGCCGACATACATGAGAAAACGGCCGCCACCACCAGGGAACCACAGCCGACTGGGACGCAAGCTGTCGCAGCCTCGAGCACAGCATCAGCACCGGCACCAGCACCGGCATCGGCACCGCCACCGATTGCCGCTGCGGTTCCTCCACCAGTCGCTCCGCCGGCACCAGCCGCTCCAGCGAAAACAGCCGAGGCTACACTGGCGCCTTCGAACGCCATAGCAGGCACGTCGCGGCCGGCCGCCAGTGGGTATCGAGGCGGGCTGTCGTTGACCTCGAGCCCTGCGGGTGCGCAGGTGGTGCTCAACGGAAAGGTCGTTGGCGAGACGCCGGTGGTGCTGAACGATTTGCCGGTCGGCTCACGCGCGATCGTCGTCCGACGCGACGGGTATTCGCAGTGGTCGGCGAGCGTCCGTGTGGTCGCCAATCAGCGCACGATCGTGCGCGCCAACCTCATTCCGCAGAGCGGCAGCTAGACCGCTTCTCGGGACAGTTTCGCGACCGCTTCAATCAACGCAACGGGATCGACGGGCTTTGAGAGGTGTAGCTGATACCCCGCCGCGAGCGCGCGAGCAACGTCGGCTGGCGTGCTGTAGCCGGTCAACGTCACGGCGGGTATACGGCCGCCGCGCTCCGGTGACAACGACCGCAACTGCTGAATGAAGACATAGCCGTCTTCAACCGGCATCCCGATGTCAGAAACGACCACGTTCGGCAGTGTCGCGGCTGATGCCGACAACACCACCTGGACGGCTTCAGCGCTCGATGACACGGCGGACACCTGCGCTCCGAAGCGGGTCAGCGCTGCTCGTGCGAGATCGCGTGAATCAGGTTCGTCCTCGATCAACAGCACGCGAATCCCCATCAGCGCACGGGGCCCGGGTCCGGTGGCACGTCCGCCGTCCGCCGAGACAGAGGTCACCGCCATCGTCGGCAGCCGCACGGTGAACGTCGCGCCCTTGCCTTCCCCATCGCTCTGTGCCGACACCGCCCCACCATGCAGTTCGACGAGATCGCGCACCAGCGCGAGACCGAGTCCCAGGCCGCCATGGCGCCGCGTACTCGACGCATCACCCTGACGGAAGCGCTCGAACACGTGCGGCAGGAATGCCGCGTCAATGCCGCGGCCGGTATCTTTCACGGTAAGGCGGGCCTCGGTGTCGGACATATCGAGGTGCACCTCGATCGCTCCGCCCACATCGGTGAACTTCACTGCATTGGACAGCAGGTTGACGACGACCTGCTGCAGCCGATCGGGATCCCCGACGATCAACGGCGAGGTGGGATCGACACGCGTGCGGACCGCAATCTTCCGCGCATCAGCCGACGGCATGATCACGTCCACCGCGGAAAGGACGACACTCACGAAATCGAGGGTCTTCATTTCCAGACGCAGCTTGCCGCTAACGATGCGCGCCATGTCGAGCATGTCGTCGATCATCTTGGCCTGCGCCGAGGCATTGCGTTCGATCACCTGCAGCGCGCGCTGCACGAGCGCATGATCGAGCGTCTGCCGATCGAGCAGGATGCGCGCCCAGCCAAGCACCGCGTTCAGCGGTGTCCGCATCTCATGCGAGAGCGTGGAGAGGAATTCGTCCTTCGCGTGCAAGGCCTGTTCGGCCGTGGCGCGGGCCCGGCGCTGCGCCTCGATCTGCTTGCGCAGTGCATGCTCAGTCGCCAGTCGGTCGCTGACGTCGTCGATGATCGTGACGGTGCCGACGATCACGCCGTCGTGGCTCAACGGCCCGATGTGCGCGCTCTGGGGCATCTCGGCGGCGCCGAGTTCCCCGTTGGTCGGCGGGAGTGCGATCAGAAAGCGGTGGAAGGCGTGTGAAAGTACTGTGACCGCGCCGTCGAGTGCACCCTCGTAGTACTCGCGAATGCCGCGTGTCGCCGCTTCTGGATACAGCTCGAACAGCGAGCGTCCGATCACGTCGCTCGACAAGCGTCCAGAGTGGATCTCCATCCACTGGTTCCACACCACCAGCCTGATTTGCGGATCGGTGACGAAGACGCCGCGCTGCGTCTCGTGCGACAGCCAATGCGTGAGCGCCGCCTCGAGGCGGCCAGTATCGAGCGAGAGCTCAGGGGCCACGGCTAGCGGTCCCCGTCCCAACGTTCGAGCGCGCGGATCAACATCTCGATCGAGCCGACGCCCAGCACGATCACCAGATAACCGGTGAGGCTGCTTTCACGGAGACGGAAATGCGAGTGAACGATCAGCGCGTAGCGCAGACCCGTGCGATCGACTGTGATCGATCCGACCACGCTTTCGAGCGTATCCAGCGTCAAATGCGGAACCGAGAACGACACCTTCACCTTGAGGATGTTGCCGAAGGTGCCGAGGCACGCATTGAGGAGGATGTTGCCGATCTCGGTCAGCACTTCACGCGCCGAGCGATCGATCTCGAGCGGCAACGGCGGCTCGCTGGTCAGCAGCTCCTTCAGGATTGCCGCGCTGTTCCGGTCCAGCACCAGCAGGGCATCGCCGTCGACCGGTCCCGAGAAGATCTGATGCACCGTCGCCACTTCGTTGTCGAGCAGCAGCCGGAGCCGATCGGCCATCTCGTCGATCGGACACATCTGGATCTCCGGCACCTCGAGCTGGACGCGGTGTCCGGTCAACTTCGAGAGCGCCGCACCAGCGCGGCCGAAGCCGATGTTGATCAGCTCGATCATCGCGTCTTGCTGCAGGGCAGAGAGATCCACTAGCTCGCTCCCGCCAGCGCCGTATCGAGGGCGCTCAAAATGTCGGACTTGTCGAACGGTTTGTTGATGAACGCGGCGGCGCCGGCCTCGCCGGCGAGGTCCTGTGACGAGGTCTGGATGTCAGCGGAGACGACGATGACGCGGGCGCGGGGATCGAGCTCGCGGATCTTGTGCAGCACGTCGAGCCCGTACATTCCGCGCATGACCAGATCGAGCATGACGACATCCGGCTTCTCGAGGAAATAGCGCTCGAGCGCATCGAGTCCGTTCTCGGCCTCAACGACGGCACAGCCAGCGGTCTCGAGGATCTGCCGCAAGTTGCGCCTCGTCAACGACGAATCGTCCACGATGAGAACCTTGGCGTTCATATGCGCTCGATGATGGCCGACGTCAGACGATCCAGCGGAACCTCCTCGTCACTGAGCCCGGCCTCGACAACCGCGCGAGGCATTCCGTAGACGACGCACGTTTCCTCGGCCTCGGTCAACACGGTGCCACCGCGGGCCTTGATCCAGGCGGCGCCGTCACGGCCATCGGCGCCCATGCCGCTCATGACGACACCGAGCACACGGTCGCCGAACACCTCGACGGCCGACTGGAACAACACGTCCACCGACGGACGGTGCGGCGTATCCAGCGGCCGGATATCGAGCCGCGAGATCACGCGTCCGTCCGCTTCGAGTTGAAGCTTCAGATGACGACCTGCGGGAGCGACAAGGACCACGCCAGCCCGTAACTCGTCGCCGTCGTGCGCTTCGACGACGGTCAGGGCAGAGAGCTCGTCGAGTCGCTTGGCGTACGCCTCGGTGTAGCCAATCGGCATGTGCAGCACGACCGCGACGGGGAGCGGAAAATCCGCGGGCAATCGCGCAATCACCGACTTCAAGCCCTGCGGTCCACCGGTGGAGACACCGACGACAAGGACACTATACCTGTTCTGAAATGTCGCTGTGGCAATCGCTTCACGCCCCGGCTGGGCTTGGGGAAGTTCGCGCATCGAGGCACCGGCCGCCGCCGTCACCTTCGCGATCAATTCATCGGCAACGTCGAAGACTTTCTCGGTGGCAAGCGCCGTCGGTTTCTGCACGAAGTCGATGGCGCCGGCATCCAGACCGCTCAGCACGCGCTCGCTCGATTCTCCCGCCATGCTCACGATGACGATCGGCAGTCGCCGCCGGGACATCTGCCGCTGGATGAAACCGACGCCGTCGGTGCCCGGCATGATCAGATCGCAGGTCACCACGTCGGGCTTGAGCTGCTCGACCAGCTCGAGCGCTTCGTCGCTGTCGCGTGCGGTGCCGACCACTTCCAGCGTGGGGCTGCGCGACAGCATCTCTTTCACGACTTTGCGGATGTAGGCCGAGTCGTCAACGACCAGCACGCGGACCGGCGTCGCCGTCATGAGGCCGCCTCCATGCCCGATTGAAAGGAGGCGCTCGACGCGTCGGACGAGCCCTTCACGTAGACGAACGCGCCGCCGATCTCCTGCAGGTCGAACAGTGACGTCCGCCGGAGCAGCGATTCCGAGACGCCCACACAGAGGTACGAGGGCGACGGCATCGCCTGGTTGAACAGGGTCACCGTCCGTTGAATGCTGCGATCGGAGAAGTAGATGAACACGTTGCGACAGATGATGACCGGCGCCGACGCATATCGTGCGACCTGGTCCTCGGCGACGAGATTCACGATGTCGTACGTCACACGACGATGCAACTCGGGAATGACGCTCCACTGGTTCTCATTCGCCACGAAATATTTGTCCTTGAGTGCCACGGGCAGATTGCGAAACGACCGCTGTGTGTAGTTGCCCTTCCGGGCCCGGGCAATGGCCGCCGGACTGGCATCGCTGGCGATCAGTTCGATTGGGGCGCGCTCGAACCAGCCGGCCTCCTCGAGCAGCATGGCGAGCGTCAACGGTTCCTCGCCGGAGGCGCAGGCACTGCTCCAGATCCGCACCGGCCGGCCGCGAGACGCGCGGACCAGCGACGGCACGAGGTGGTCCACGACCGCGCGCAGTTGATCGATCTCGCGCCACAGGTAGGTCTCCTGCACCGCGAGTGCGTCCATGACCGCGAGCCAGTCATCCGGTCCGGGCGAATACTTCAGCACGTAGTAGTAGTCCATGAACGACGACAGGCCGCGCGCGACGACGAGCGGCGCCAGTCGATCGCCGAGTTGTTCCGCATCCGACGGTTTGTACTGCAGCCCGAGCTGGTCATGAATCAGATCCATGAGCAGCGTCGTGACGTGGCCGACCAGGCCCAGCGATTCCGCGCGATATTGCATGGATTACCGCGGCCCCATGGAGTGGACGTGCGGCCGGTCCGCGTGCGCGACGGCACGCATCGCCGCATGTCGAACCTCGCCGTCCGGATCCGTGCGCGCCAGCGCCATCAACTTGCGCTGTGACGTGTGCGTGCCGAGATGTTTCAATTCAGCGACTGCCGTCAAGCGGACCAGGCTCGCCCGATCGTCGAGCGCCGACTCGAGCGCGCGCGACGCATCGGGCCGCTTCATCCGTCCCAGCGCCTCGACGCTCGCACACCTGACATCAGTGGAGGCGTGGCGCAGGCCAGCCGCGATATCGCCGATGCGCCGCGGCGGCAGGGTACTCAGGACGTTGACCGCCGCTTCGCGGCGTGACGGTTCCGCGGTGAGCGCGATCAACGCACGTGCCGCTGCGCCGCCCTGTTCGTCGTCGCGTTTGCCGACACGCGCGAGCGCATCGAGCGCGGCCGAGACGACTTCTGGCACGCTGTCCACCGCCGCCATCCACTGCAAAATCTGCGGCACGCGCGGTTCACACCGTTTCGCCAACGCGTCCACCGTCGCCAGACGCGTCGAGACCTGTGGCGCACGCGAGTGGTGTTCGAGGATAGTCAGCGCTTCGTCCCGATTGACGTTTCCCAGGGCCGCAACCGCCGCGCGAGCGATGTCAGGATTGGCTGATGCGGTGAGCGGCTGGAGCACATCGAGCGCTTCCGCCGGACTGATCCGACCGAGCACTTCAATCGCCGCCAGGCGCACATGTGGCGCCGGATCCTGATCGACGGTAGCCAGCACAGGGGGCACCGCCTCAGTCGCGCCAATCGCTCCCAGCGTTCGCAGCGTCACGAACCGCACCCATGGATCACTGTCGCCGAGCGCCCGCAGAAGGACGCTCGTACGCGACGGGTGCTCGACGCGTGCGAGCGCCGAAGCAGCCGCGGCGCGCACCGAAGGACCGTCATGCTCAATGGCGTGGACCAGCGCATTGAACACGCTGGCATCCTCGAAAAACGGTAGCTGCTCAATCGCCGTGCGCCGCACCGTTTCGTTATTGTCGCGACAGCACGCCAGCACCCGCTCCAGGCAATCGGGATATCCGAAGTAGCCGGCGATCTTGAGCGCCGACTCGCGCACGATCGGATCGGCGTCGGTCAGAAGCATCGCAATACGGCTCGGCATGTCCGCATGCCCGATCGAGTTCAGCGCCGCAATAACCGCCTGGCGAATGGCCGCATCCGGATCACCGAGGCGGGTGACGAGGGCCTCGAATGCGGCACCATCGCCGATGCGCGCCAGCGCGCCAGCCGCAGCCATGGTCAGTTCGCGCTCCTCGAGCGCCGCGACGAGCGGCGCAGTGGCGCGCCGATCGCCAATCCGGCCGAGCGCGACGGCGGCCGCCTGACGCGTCTCGAGATCCTCGGCGCGCAGTTGCTCGATCAGCGGCGCCACCACCCCGGCGCCGTTGCGGACCAGCGCCTCGATGACATGCGACCGAACCGTATTCTGTCCAAGCATTCGCGTCAGCGCGCGTTGAACCGCGTCGCCCTTCAGCCATCCCAGCACGCGGGCCAGACCGGGGAGACGATCCGCACTCACACGCGGCACCGCGTCGAGGACGTTTTGCGTCCCGAGGGGGGTGACGTGACGGCGTACGAGATCGGCGATGTGATCCCCTGCACCGTAGCGGCTCTCGTAGCGCGTGAACAACCCGGACAACGCGTCGGTGATGACTTCGGTTGGTGCATCGGACGTGTTGAGCAGCTGCACGAGCGGCACGGTCACGTCTTCATCGCCGAGCTGACCCAGCGCCTCGATGACGGGCGCGCGCAGCATTTCGTCGGCGAGCAGCGGCACCAGACGCGGCGCCGCCTGCGTATTCCCGATCTCGGTGAGCGACTGGATCGCCGGGAACGCCAGGAAGAAGTCGCCCTCGATCGCGATCTCGGTCAGCGCCTCGCTCGCCTCGACCGCGTGCAACCGGCCGAGCGCCTCGATGACATGGAAGCGCACGTTCACGTCGTCGTCATCGGCGAGCCGCGCAACGAGCGGAGCAATCGCCCGGCGATCGCGGCGCTGGCCGAGAATCAGCGCCGCCTGAATACGGAGGTTCGTGTCCTCGTCGTCGAGAAACCCGATCACCGGCTCGACGATGTCGATGTCGCTGACCGACAGGAGATCGAGCGCGCTGCTCAGCACAGAGAGATCGCGGTGTTGCTCGCGCAGGGTCTGCACCAGCGTCTCGACGACGGCCGCGCCGTGATTCGCGAGTGTCGAGACCGCCATCCGCCGGACTCGCACATCGGTGTCGGCCATCAGGCCAGCCAGCGACTCGACGTGCCGGCTCATGCCCTCGGCCACGCGGCGTTCGTCCTCGACACGCGCAGTCACGTCTTCGACGGTCACGACGATCCCGACCGTGCCGGAGTCATCGCGCAACGGCCCGATGGTGACGTGCTGCTGCATCTGATCGAGTGACGAGGAGGGGTCGAGAGGCTTGCACGGGAACAGATAGTGATGCAACGCGGTCGCCATCACTTCAACCGTCCCTCGCGACAGGACGTCTTCCATCACGGCGAGCCCCGTCGGACTGATCTCGGGGAGGACGTCGGCGACGCGGCGATTCAGGGCACGCGACGCCTCGACGCCGGTGGCCGCCGCAATCCACTTGTCCCACGTGCGCACGACCAGACGGGTGTCGGTCGTGAATACGCCCAGGGGAAGCCGTTCGGTGGACATGCGGCGGTGCGAACCCTATCGATTCGAGCGAGAGACCCGCCCGTTCGTCTTGCGCGGTGACGGCTGATCGACGAGCGCCGCCAGCGCCTGGGCGCGCCGGCGCAGATCGTCGGTGCCGCCGCGTGTCTGTTTCACTCCAGCCGCATTGCGATCGGTGATCTGACGAATCTCGGAGATCGAGGCGAGCAGCGCCGCGGCCACGGACGAATGTTCGAAGTTCGCCTTGGCCATCAACTTGATCTGCTTCGCCGTGTTCTGCGCGTCAGTCGTCATCGAACGCATGGCGCGCGCCTGATCGGCTGCACCACGCAACACCTGCTCGGCCTGCGTGCTCATGCCGTCGGCCGCCGCACTGATCTGGTTCATGCTGGCGGCCTGGTCATTGATTGCCTTCGTCGTTGTCGCGATCATCCGATGCAATTCCGCGGCCGCCTTGGCGATTTCCTCGCTGGCGGTACTCTGCTCGGCGAGCGCACGCGTCGTGTTGGCCGCGCCACGCCGCATCGATTCGGCCGCTCTGCCGATCTCGCTGGCCGTTTTGGCCTGCTGTTGGGTCGCCTTGCGGACCTGGGACGCCTGCTCCTTGGTGCTGGACGCGGCCTTCATGATGTCCCGCGCGGCCCGCGACTGCTCCGCCATCGCTTTGTTGACCTCGTGCGAGGTCTTCCGAACCTGGGCATTGGTCTGCACCAGTATGGTCACCGACCTGGCCTGCTCCTCGGTCGCTGCGGCGATCTGGCGCGCTTGCTCCACGGTGCCGGAAATCGCGCCGATGACGTTCCGCGCGGCTTCGCGCTGCTCGTCGCTGGCGCGGGCGATCTGACTCACCATCCGGCTCGCCTCGGTGACGCCATCGAGGATCTTGCCCAGGCCGCGCGCCCCCTCTTCCGCCTGTGCGTTACTCTGATCGACGACGCGCAAGCCTTCGTTCGAGGCATCGACGGCCTCCCGCGCCACTTCCTGCAGCGCCTTGATGATCGCCGCGATGTCGGATGTCGCCTTGGCCGATCGATCGGCGAGATTGCGAATCTCCTCGGCTACGACCGCAAAGCCGCGCCCCGCGTCTCCGGCCCGGGCGGCTTCAATCGACGCATTGAGCGACAACAGATTCGTGCGCTCGGCGATCAGATCAATCGTGTCGACGATGCTGCTGATCTCGCTGGCTCGCTTTCCCATCTCGCGGATGACGATCGCCGATTGTGACATCGAGTCCTTGACCTTCGCGAAGCCCTGGATCGAGCGCTGAACGCTGGTGCCGCCCTCTTTAGCCTCCTGGCTTGCCCGTTTCGTGATCTCGTCAGCCTCCTTGGCCAGCGAGGCCACCGATTGACTGGTGCGATCGAGCTCGGTGGCGCTCGTCGCAGCGCCGCTGGCCGCTTCGCTGATACGCTGCCCGCTCTTGGCCACGGCCTGCACCGATTTGGCGAGCTGCTCGGTCGAGGCGCCGTTCTGTTCGACGCTCGTCGCCAGGCTTTCGATCATCGCGGTCACTTCTTCGATCGACGCCACCGATTCGTTGATCGCTGACGAGGTTTCCTCCGACGATGCCGCCATTTCATCGGCGTTGAGGGCCACGCCCTGCACCGATCGCGTCATTTCTTCGATCGCCGCCGCCGTCTCGTTCACCGACGACGTCAGCGTCTGGGTATCGGCGGTTGTCGATTTCACCGAGGCACTGATCTGCGTGATCGACGTGGTGACCTGCTGCGCCGCGGTCGCCATCTCGTTGGCCGTCGAGGTCGTCCGCTGGATCGACTCGTTGCTCTCGCGAATAGACGACACCGTCTGGCGCACGAACCCGGTGAGACTCTCCGAGCTCCGCGTCACCTGCTCGATCGACGCGGCAACCTCGTTGATCGCCGACACGAGACTCTCGGAAGACGCGCTGACCGAGGTGGCCTGCGTGGCCGTCTCCTTGAGCGACGTCGTCATCTGGTTCAGGCCGCTCAACGCGCTGTCGAGCGAGCGAATCTGCGCCTCGGCGCCCTCGGAGACCTGATCGGTCATCTCGGCGATGCGCGACACCGCACTGGTGATTTGGCTCGCCTCGTCGCGCAGCACGTCCTGCGAGGCGCGCACGTCGTGACCGTTGCCGTTGCTGACTGCCATCGTCGTTCTCCTTAGACGCTCTCTTCAGGCCCGGCTCAAGCCGGACCCGACCTCACGGTCCGGCTCAAGCCGGACACTACATTCACGCCAATGCCGTGGGCATCGTCTCGACGATTTCCCGTACGTTCAGCACCAGCACGATGCGCTGGCCAAGCGTCGCGACACCTTCGAGATAATTGCCGCTCAGCCCGCCGATCGCTTCCTGGGGCGGCTTGATCGCCGTGTCGTTGATGCGGATGAACTCGCGAGACTCGTCGGCCAGCAGTCCGACCTTCCGGCTTCCGTGCTGCACGACGAGCAGGCGGCTGCGCTGCGTCATGGCCGCACGTTCGAAGCCAAACCGCGCGCGCAGATTGATCACTGGCACGACCTGTCCGCGGGAAAACACCACGCCTTCGACGAAGGCGGGCGCGTTCGGAACCGGCGTCACGTGCTCGATCATCTCGACGTGAAGGACCTCGTGGCTGCGGATCGCATAGGTCGTTCCGGCCACACCGAACAGGATGTACGCCTGCGCCGCCCCAGCGGTCTCGGGGACCGCGACGCTCGTCTCGCTCATGCCGACACTCCTGTGATCACGCGCGCATGCTGCCGCCGCGTTCGGCTCAAGGCCGCGGCGTCGAGAATCAGCACGACACGCCCATCGCCCAACTCCGTTGCGCCGGAGACACCGTCCACACGAATCAATGGATCGGTAATCGTCTTCACCACCACCTCACGCTGGCCGGCAATCCGATCGACGATCAGGCCAATCGCGGCCTGGCCGGCGCCGACGACGATCGCGTGATAGCGCGGACGCTTCGCCGTCGGGATCGAGAACATCTCGGCGAGGCGCACCATCGGCAGCGTCCCGCCGCGATACGGCATCAGCTCGTTGTGCTCGAACGCGTGGAGCAGGCTCGCGTCCACTTCGATCACCTCGCGTACCGACGCCTGGGGCACGGCAAAGATCTGCTCGCCGACGTGCGCAATGATGGCGTCGGTAATCGCCAGCGTCAGCGGCAGCGTCAACCTGAATGTGGTGCCGCGGCCGGGACGTGACTCGACGGCGAGCGTGCCGCCGAGACCTTCGACCGTATCGCGGACGACGGCCATGCCGACACCGCGGCCGCTCACGCGATCGGCTTCGTCGCGGGTCGAGAACCCCGACGCACAAATGATGTCGAGCAAGGCGCGAGATTCGAGGCCGCCATCGTCGGGGACGACCAGACCGAGCGCACGCGCGCGCTGTGTCACCGACGGGACGTCGATGCCGCGGCCGTCGTCAGCAATCTCGATGACCACGGTCTCGCCGGCCGTCGCGGCGCCGAGACGAATGGTGCCGTCGGCCGGCTTGCCAGCCGTGACACGCTGCTCCGGCGTCTCGATGCCATGACTGATCGCGTTGCGCACGATGTGCAGCACCGGATCCATCATTCGCTCGACGAGGAACTTGTCGATCTCGGTGCTCTGACCGGTGAGCTCGAGATGGACGCGCTTGCCGTTGTCCCGCGCCAGATCGCGGACGACGAAGGGCATGCGTCGGAAGATCTCACCGACCGGCACGAGGCGGACCCGCATGACGCCTTCGCGCAGGTCGCGGAGGTTCCGTTCGAGCCGGGCGTTGTGATCCTGCAGCGCGCGCCATTCCTGGAACGGCACATGCGCCTCGATGCGCCGCAGCGTGTCTTCGAGCCGCGAGCGGGTGACGACCATCTCGCCGACCAGTCGCATCAAATCGTCCAGCCTGGCGAGATCCACGCGGACGACATTCGACGATCCGGCGAGCGTCAGATCGGTGAGCGGCCGTTCGACCGGCGCCGCTCCGGCATCGTCTTCAGCCGGTGCCGTGACCGGCGCGGACACAACCGGCTCATACGAGAGCCCGTCTTCCTGCCACTGCGCCAAATGCGCCTCGTCATTCGTCTCGACGTCGAACTCGAATGAGATGCCGCCGCCTGGAACAACTTTCGGCGTCACGTTTCGCACGTCGCCGATTTGCATCAACCGTGCGCGAATCGTGTCCACCTTGACGCCGCGCTCCACGAGCTGCGGCGACGGCACGAAGTTCACGCGCCATCGCCGTGCGCGGCCGTGGTCCGATGCCGGTGCGTTCGCGGACGTGTGATTCGCCGCCGGCGCATCGATGGGAAGAGTCTCGTGACCGGTTCGCCCGAGCGCCTCGAGCTTGTCCACAAGCGCATCGATGTCGGGCATCGATGCGGAGGTACGACGTGCGGCAATGACATGCTCGAGCAGTCGCACACCGTCGACCAGCCCCTCGAAGTTTGTGCTGGTGAGCGTCAGACGGCCTTGCCGCACTGCGCGCAAGCAGCTTTCCATGTGATGCGCGAGCAGCTCGGCTTCGCGCAACTCCACCATGGCCGAAATGCCCTTCAACGAGTGGAAGCTGCGAAACAGCTCTTCGAGCGGCGCCGAGGGCAGCGCCGAACCGAGCGCGCCTTCGAGTGCGAGCAGGCTTCGGCGCACAGCGACCATGTGCTCATCGGCTTCCGCGAAGTAATCGTCCATGAAGCCGTCGGCGAATGGTCGGTCTGAACCGGACATGCGTTACCGTCCCCGTGACACGCGCGCGTCCAGCAACTCGCGCACCGACGACAGGAGCGCGCCGGGCACGAACGGCTTGGTCAAGTACTCCGACGCGCCGGCAGCCAGCGCCGCCTGTCTACTGCTCTCATCCCCGCGCGTGGTCAGCACGATCACGGGAAGGTCACGATAGCGATCGTGAGATCTGAGAAAACGGATGACGTCGAGGCCGTGCATGTCGGGCATGTTGAGGTCGAGCACGACCACTTGCACGGGCTCCATCCCCAGCACTTCGATGGCGCGAAGGCCAGTACCGGCTTCAGCGAAGGCGACGCCGCCGAGTGATCCGAGCGCGGCGCGGACCATACGGCGAATCGTCGGGGAATCGTCGACAACGAGAATGGTGTCCATCAAGACCTAACGGACGCGCTCCCGAATGAGCGCGGGAGACGCCGCGAGACGCATATCGACGCTAAGCCCAACTGGGGTCTGAGCTCGCGTAAAGACGAACGGCCAGTCTACTACGAGTTTTCGCCCGTTATGGCCGGCCGAAAGGTCGATCACTCTGCGCAGTTTCGTGCAGCGGTCCTACGAGCCGGCGCGATCCCGGATCAACGTGCGCACGCCAATCAACGCGATCACCGCGCCGATGACAAGACCGGCAACGGCCAGCCACGGACGGGTGTGCAGCCATCCATCGAGCGCGTATCCTCCTGCGCCAAGCACGACGGCTCCGATCACGCTGTAAGCAACGCCCATCGTCCGTTCTGTGTCTCCGAGATCCGCTGGCGTTGGGTTGTTCATGGGCGTTCCCTCCACAACGATGACCTGCAAGGATGGTGCTGAGCGTGGCTTGGAACATGCACCGCGGTTCCGCACGCATCTCGGCTCCTTGCGTCCGTCGCTCCTCCTGCTGGCTGCCATCCCGGCGGCAGTCGCGCTCAAACTGCTGGCTCCGGAGAGTCACACGGTCATATTTGCCGCCTCTGCCGTGGCCATCCTCCCTCTCGCGGGTTACATCGGACGGGCGACGGAAACGCTGGCCGCACGCCTGGGCAGTGGAGTGGGCGGTCTGTTGAACGCGACGTTCGGGAATGCCGCCGAGTTGATCATTGGCGCCCTCGCCCTTCGGCACGGGCTCACCGACCTCGTCAAAGCGTCATTGACGGGTTCAATCATTGGTAACGTGCTGCTCGTCTTCGGTCTCTGCGCGCTGGTCGGCGGCATCAAGCATCGTCCTGTCCAGCGCTTCAACCGTACCGCCGCCGGTCTCGGCACGACGATGCTGCTGCTCAGCGCGATCGGGTTGACTGTTCCAGCGGTGTTCCACTTTCTGGCCAAGGCGAGCGGCAGCGAAGTGGACTTGACGCTCGATACCGAGATCGCGGTGGTGCTGCTCCTGACGTACATCGCCAGTCTGGTGTTCACGCTGAAGACCCATCGGGGTCTCTATGCATCTGACCAGAACGGGCACGTGACGGGAAGCATCTGGCCCGCGGTCGCAATGCTGTGCGGCGCCACGATTGGTGTGGCGTGGATGAGTGAACTGCTGGTCGGCTCGGTTTCTGAAGCCGCGCGCGCCCTCGGCATGTCCGAACTCTTCATCGGCGTCGTCATCGTCGCGATCGCCGGCAACGCCGCGGAGCACTACTCCGCGGTGCAGATGGCCGCGCGCAACCAGATGGACGTCGCGATCGGCATCGCCATCGGCTCGTCCACGCAGATTGCGTTGTTCGTCGCGCCGACGCTCGTCTTTCTCAGCTACGCAATCTCCCCTGCGCCGATGGATCTGTTGTTCACGGTGTTCGAGTTGGTGGCGGTCGGGATCGCCGTGCTCACGATCACGCTCATCGCCCACGACGGCGAGACACACTGGATGGAAGGCGTACAACTGCTCGCCGTCTACATGATCCTCGCGTTGGGTTTCTACTTCTTGCCTGTCCACGCGTTTCGGTAGACGCTGGTCGGTGCGAGCGAACTGACGATTGTCGGTGCAAGGGCGCTATCGCTGGTCGGTGCGATCCTTCTTACGCTTGTCGGTGCGAGGGGGGCTTCGATGTCGGTGCAAGGGGTCTGACGCTGGTCGGTGCGAGGAGCTGACGATCGTCGGTGCAAGGTTCTTCGATGTCGGTGCGAGGGGACTGACGCTTGTCGGTGGAGGGGCCTGACGCACGTCGGTGCGAAGGGGGCTTCGATGTCGGTGCGAGGGGTCCGGCGCTTGTCGGTGCGAAGGGGCTTCGATGTCGGTGCGAGGGGACTGACGCTTGTCGGTGCGATCCTTCTTACGCTTGTCGGTGCGAGGGGGCTTCGATGTCGGTGCGAGGGGTCTGACGCTTGTCGGTGCAAAGGTCCTTCGATGTCGGTGCGAGGGGCCTGACGCCTGTCGGTGCGAAGGGGCTTCGATGTCGGTGCGAGGGCCTGACGCATGTCGGTGCAATGGTCCTTCGATGTCGGTGCGAGGGGACTGACGCTTGTCGGTGCGATGGGCTTCGATGTCGGAGCAAGGGGTCTGACGCTTGTCGGTGCGAAGGGGCTTCGATGTCGGTGCGAGGAGAC
>JBKPRH010000442.1:0-10750 GCA_046765795.1 Acidobacteriota bacterium
TCTCGATGAACTTCGCAAACAGCCCCATGTGATACGTGTTCACCTTCACGTTCTGCGCGATCTTTTGCGGGTCGTTGCCGTGATGCGACACGGAGTGGTGCTGCTCTGTCACGCCGATATTGGCGTAGGTGCGCTGACTCAGCTCGCGAGACAGCATGAACGTGAACACACGCGTGACATCCGCCTGATACGCGACCGCCATCAGGTCGTACATCAATCCGACGTGCTCCTCGAAGGAGTCAGGCACGCCGACGGGAACGTCGAGCGTGACATCGGTCTTGCCGCGTGACTCCGCGCGCTGAATGCGGCGCTCGATCTCGCGGAGGTTATCCAGGTAGTCGCTGACGCGCTGACGATCGCGCGTGTCGAGACTGCGCTGCAGCAGCCGCGCCTCGGCGGCGACCGAGTCGAGCATGCTGCGCTCGTCGCGGACGCGGGCGGCGCGCTGCGCCGGACTGCCGCCCTGTCCGAACATGCGTTCGAACACCACACGCGGATTGATGTCCATCGGCAGCGGCGTCGAGGGTGAGCTCCAGCACACCGTGTTCAGGTAGACGCAGTTGAACCCGGGCGAGCACGCACCGACGTAGCCCGTGAAGTCCTCCGTCGCGACTTCGAGTGAGGGAAACGGTGTGTCCTGACCGATCTGTCGCGCCACCACCTGATCGATCGTCGTGTTGGCGAGGACGTCCTCGGCTTCCGTTCGCTTCGGCCAGACGCCGGTCAGAAAGCCGGCTGCGCTCACGGCGTGATCGCCGACCTGACTGCCCGGATGCGACCGCGTCAGGTTGGTGGTGACGACAATCTGATCCTTGAACGGTTCGAGCGGCTTGAGGATCGGCTTGAAGTCGAACCCCGTTCCGACGACCTCGGGGATCCACTGTTCCATGATCGCGCCGTTCGGCACGTAGATCGCGCCGAAGCGTGTGCGCGGCCGCGCTTGCGCTCGCGCGAGCGGCGTGAGCGCCGGCAGCATCGCATCGAGGAACGGCAGCGCGATAACCACGCCGGTGCCACGGAGGAACGTGCGGCGCGACAGAGACCGCTTGGTGATGAACATGTCTGCCTCAGTGTGTCGTGTTCGAATCCGCCGGCTTCACGCGCATCTGGAACGGCACGCTCTTGACGATGCCCAGCACCAGCGATGAAAAGCGCCAGTTCTCAGCCGCCGCCTTCCGCAGCACTGTCCGGATCGCCGGCATGTCGCGGGCATCCACGCCGCGGCCCAGCGCATACGTCATCAGCTTCTCCGTCATCGTCCCGACGAACACGTCGGGGCGGGCCAGGATCGCTTCGCGGAGCGTGACGACTCCGTCGATGGCTTTGCCGTCGGCCAGATTTCCGGAGGCATCGATCGGGCTGCCCGCGTCCTGCGTGCGCCACGCGCCAACGGCGTCGAAGTTCTCGAGTGCCAGACCGACCGGGTCCATCACCTTATGACAGGTCGCGCATGTCGGGCTGGTGCGATGCTCGGCCATCTGTTCGCGCAGCGTCTTTGGTTTCTGTCCTTCTTCGTTGCCCTTCAACTGCGGCACATCGCCCGGCGGCGGTGGCACCGGCAGACCGATGATGTTCTCGAGCACCCACTTGCCGCGAAGCACCGGCGACGTGCGCTCGGCGTGCGACGTGACGGCGAGGACGCTGCCTTGACCCAACAGCCCGCGACGCGCATCGCTCGGCACCGGCACGCGACGGAAGCGACTGCCATACACATCGGGGATGCCGTAGTGACGGGCGAGCCGTTCGTTCACGAAGGTGTAGTCGGCGCGCAGGAGATCGAGCACGTTGCGATCCTCGCGGACGATGCTGTCGAACAGCAGCTCGGTCTCGCGGCGGAAGGCCTGACGCAGGTTGTCGTCGAAGTCGGGAAACTCGTCGGAGTTCGGCTGCACCGATCGTACGTTGCGCAAATGGAGCCACTGACCGGCGAAGTTGCTCACCAGGGCGCTCGACTTCGGATCGGCGAGCATGCGCTTCACCTGCCGCTCGAGGACGGCCGGATCGCTCAACTTGTGCTGGGTCGCCAATCGCAGCAGCTCCTCGTCCGGGATGCTGCTCCACAGGAAGAAGGAGAGCCGCGACGCGAGATCGACATCGGCGAGGCGATACGGAGCATTCGGTTTCGCGTCTGCGGGATCCTGCTCGAGGCGGAACACGAAGCGCGGACTCGCCAGAATGCGCTCGAGCCCGCGCTGGATGCCGGCGTCGAAATGACCTTGCTTCCGTGCATCGTCGTACATCGCGAGGATCGGATCGAGCTCGATCTTCGTGACTGGCTGTCGATACGCGCGTCGGGCCAGGCGCCCGAGGATCTTCTCGGCGCAACCGCGCTCATCACGGTGTGAGGATGGGCGGCACGTGAAGATCTCGTCGCGGCTCGGCGTGCGGCCGACACCGGTGGGATTGAACGGCCCGGTGATCGTGAAGGTCTGGATGTGGGGCCGGCCTGCCCAGTCGAAGTTGTCGGCGGAGCTGCGCAGGAACGGCTGCAGCCGCCACGTGTCTTTCACGGACAAGTTCTCGATGAACGTCGCGCTGACGGTGTGTGGACCCGCGGGCACTTTGACGCGGACGCGCATGCGCACTTCCACGGCATCGCCGGTATCGGTCGGCTTGTCGTACATCGCCGCAAGATCGTCCATGCCGCCGATCGTGACGTGGTGCACCGGCTTGCCATCGATCGCGATCTCGAAGTCGTTCGGATATTGCAGACCGCGCACGATGTTGAGGTTCGTGCGATAGAGCTGTGTGCGGAACTCGTATTCGGCGTCGAGCGGAAACGTCTGCTGCACACTGAGCCCGCCGACCGTGCCGAGCGGCAGGCCTTCGATGTGCTGGTTCTGTGACAGATCCTGGGCCACGCGATAGGTGTCGCTACCGGCCCGCATGTTTCGATCGCCGACCGCGATCTTGCTGATCCGCGACGCGGCGGTGAGATATCGCTCCTGCAGCGACGGCGACACACCGAGCACGTCCGACACGTTGTCGAAGCCGTACGCCGAATCGTCCGGAGGCAGGAGCGTCGTCACGTCGATGTCGAGACGAAGCAGATCGCGGATCGCGTTCTTGTACTCGGCGCGATTGAGTCGGTGAAGTAACGGACGGCCTGGATCCGGTTGCGCCGCTGCGGCAGCATCGAGGCCCGCTTCGAGCCACGCGATGAGTGAATGGGCCGTCGCTGAGTCGGGCTGTCGCACGCCTTGAGGCGGCATCACGCCGGCTCGCATTTTGCGCACCACCTTCTCCCACATCTCCGCGTCATTCGCCAGATGTGTCAGGTCCGTGCCCTCGAGGACCAGCCCGCCGGTCTTCAGCCGCGTGCTGTGACACGTCACGCAGTACTGGTCGAGTGTGGCGCGATACGGGGCGGGATCAGCGGCAGGTGGTGCGTTCGACGGGCGTGACGAAACAGGCGTCTGCACGCCGGCAGCGAATGCCACATACGCCAGCCATACGCACGCAGTGAGCCCCAGCAGTCTCCTGCTCATTTGTAACCGCCCTTCAATATGCCAGATCCCCTGCCAATCCGGGAGGCCCGTCCCGTCCCCTGTTCATGTAATCAGATCTGCTCAGGCCTGCCGCGCCGCAGCGTGTGGCGGAGTCGGGACGTGCGGCTGAACACGCCATTCATTGGCGTACAATCCGCCGCATGCGCACTCGAATTTTTCTCGTTGTCGGTGTGGTCGCACTTCTTGTAACCGCGCCGCTCGCCCAGGGGCCAGCCCCCGCGCCGACCGGAGTTGCCACCGTCGGCTTCATGCACGCGATTCACGCGACCAACGTCGTCGAGAAGACGCTCGCGTTCTACACCGAGGTCTTCGGCGTGATGGGTCAAGTGCGTCCGTTCGCCAACGAGGCCGTGCCCATCCTGACCGACTCGCCAGGCGTGACGCTGAAGGTCTCGATGCTGTCGCTGCCCGGACAGGGATTCAACTTCGAGCTGACCGAGTTCTCGGGTGTCACCCGCACGCCGGCGCAGCCACAGATCTGGGATCCGGGTGCGCCGCACATGAAGATCCTGGTGCGCGATCTCGAGCCGGTTGTCGCTGCCGTCAAGAAGCTCGGTGCCCCAATCCTCACGACGTCGAAAGCGCCGGTCGCCGTCTCGACACCGATCGGTAACGTGAAAGCCATCATGTTCCGCGACCCGGACGGCTACATCGTCGAGGCCGTGCAGGCGCCGGCGCCGGCGCTGGCGGACGCACCGGCAACGGGCAACGTGGTGGGCGCGATCATGGGGCTCACCGTCGAAGACATGGACACGGCCATGAAGTTCTGGCACGGTCTGCTTGGCTTTGAGCTCACCGGTGATCGCGCGTTCTCAACCGATCCTGCGCTGCTGGATCTGATGGGCGCGCCGAAGGGCGCATCGTTCCGCGCGGTGAATGGCGTCGTGCCGGGCAGCAAGGCACGCATCGCGATGATCGAGTTCAAGGGCGTACAGCGCAAGCCGTTCTCGCTGCGCGTGCCCGATCCCGGGGCGTCCGGTATGGCGATTCGCGTCGCGGCAATCGGCGACTTGCTCACACGGTTGAAGGCCAACGGCGTGCGCGTCATCTCGCGAAACCAGGAGCTCGTGAACTGGAGTCCGACGCTGCGCAATGTGTTCGTGAAGGATCCCGGCGGACTGAATATCGAACTGGTCGGCAACGCGCCATCTGCGCAATGACTCGCGATCTGCTGCTGGCGCGTCGTGACTACTTCAACATGGTCCACGGCGTGACGCTGCGCGCGATCGCGGCGCTCTCAGATCAGGATCTCGACTTTCGGCCGCGTGCCCGTCTGCGCACGCCTCGCGAATTGATTTTTCACATCTACGCGCAGGAGAAGCTGATCGCCGAAGCCGCGCGCGATGGGACATTCACGATGGAGGCCGCGAACGGCTCCAATCCCGAGGATCCCGCGAATGAGTCGGCGGTGGCGGCGCTCGCCACCGTGAAGGATGCCGTGACCTTCGCGACCAGGTGCCACGATGCGGCGGAAGAGATCTTCCGAGCGATGTCTGATGAGGACGTCGCGCGACAGGTGGAATCGCCGATGGGTACGTATCCGGCGTGGCAATTCTTCCTGTTTGCCTACGACGAGCACTGGCACCATCGCGGGCAGCTGTATGTCTATCTGCGGCTGCTCGGGAAAGAGCCGCCCAATTTGTACGACTACTGATCGCGAGGAGCGCCTATGCGTCTGATTCCAGCGTGCACCGTCTTCATGCTGTTCGCTCTCGCAGGCGCGGCCTCGGCACAGACCTGGCAACCGCCCTCTGACAGTCAGCGCTGCCCGTCGAAGTGGGGCAAAGGCGACCAGCGTGGCTCGGGCAATCACATGAAGCCCGAGAGCGTGCTCACGGCGGCGCGGTTGATCAAGACCGGCGAGGTCTTCGAGCTCGGTCGCGTGCTGCAGGAGAGCATGCCGATGCCTGCCGGCCGGCGCTTCGAGATCATCACCAAGCGCACGCGCGACGATCCCGGGACCAACCACCGCCGCTCGAACGAAGAGCTCATCGTCGCCGAGATGGGGCAAGTGGGCACCCAGTTCGATACGTTCAGCCACCAGATGATCGGCGGAAGCATGTACAACTGCTTCACGCTCGACGAGACGGCGTCTCGCACGGGTTTCACCAAGCTTGGCGTCGAGCAGGTCGGCGCGCTCATCACACGCGGCGTGCTCATCGACGTTGCGGCGCTCAAAGGCGTGCCGGTGCTCGGCGACACCTATGAGATCACGCCGCAGGATCTGCAAGCGGCGCTCGCTGCGCAGAAGCAGACACTGCAGCCTGGCGATGCGGTGTTGATTCACACGGGCTGGGGCACGCTGTGGGGTAAGGACAACGCGCGCTATCAGCGATCGAGCCCGGGGCTCGGTGTGGCTGCGGCCGAATGGCTCGCGAAGCAGGATCCGATGCTCGTGGGCGCCGACAACAGCGCCGTCGAAGTGTCACCCAATCCCGACAAGAACCTCGCCGGTCCCGGCCACCAGATCTTCCTCGTCGTCAACGGCATTCACCTGCTCGAGAATCTTCGCCTCGACGAGCTCGCCGCGCGACGAGCCCACGAGTTCGCGTTGGTCGTCGAGCCGCTGAAGATTCAAGGCGGTACGGGATCGACCGTCGCGCCGATTGCGGTGAGATAGACAGAGTAGGGCGCGGTCCCAACGGCCCGCGCGCCCAACCGTAAGGCCGGTCCGTTAGGGCCGGCCGCCGATCGCTGCGTGATGAACCGGTTATTGATCGCGACGGCGAGCCCACCAAAGCCAATCAGCACGAAGCCGATCACGATCAGCATCAGCGGGCCACTGAGATCGTCGCCGAAGTGTTCCTCGATGAAGTTACCGAGGTAGCCCACCAGCGCGATGGTGGCGACCAGCAGCAAACTGCGGCTGCGCGTCACCGTCGACAGGAAGATCGCGCCGCACGCCAGCGCCAGAAACAGCGGATCGGCGACGGTGTCGTGCAGCCAGTCCCACGCGGCGGCGAGAAAGATTCCAGACCCGAAGAAATACGCCAGGCCTGCGATCGACCGGTGACGCGAGCGATCGAGGCTCCAGGCGATGCAGATCAGCGAGGCCCCCATCACCAGGCCGATCAGGTTGTGGTGCACACCGAGCAGATCGAACGCGATGGTGAAGAATCCCAACGTGAAAAAGATCGTGGTCAGCGCCAGGACCGTTCGTCGCCTGGCGATGAACGTGCACCCTTGCTGAATGGCCATGACGCCATTCATGAACAGCACGCCGTGCGCAGGTTCGCCTCCGCTCGAGTACTCCTGCAGCATCACCATGATGCCGGTCGGCTGAACCAGCGCCGCCAACACGAACAGCGGTGTGGAGACGCGCTCCAGACGCGCATCCGTCGTGCACACCAGCGCGAGCACGAAGAGGCAGAACCCGGGACCGAGCGTGACCATGACGCGGCCGAGCGCATCGAGATCGTTCCAGCGCATGCCGACGTAGATCGACAGGCCGACGATGACGAACGTGCCACCGATGTAGGCGAAGAGGCGAGACAGGATGCCGCCAGATTTTGCGGCCTTGAACGCAGGCTCTCCCTTCAGCGCAGCAGAGACCTCGTCGATCGTCAGCCCGTGGCGGGTGATGAGATCGACGACCTCGATGAGCGCGTCCTGCTTGTCGCTCATCTCGTGCCGACAACCCAGCCAATGAACTCGACGTTGCCGGCATAAAACGACGTGCGACCATCTCCGGTTCTGAGCCGCACACTCGATGTGCCTTTGCGAAGACGTGGCTCGTACGAGGATGACGACCAGAAGATGTCGGTGAGCAGCCCGCGCCCGCGGTTCACGTCGTACTCGAGTTCGTAGCCATCCGGTGCACGCAACGTCGTGTCGAGTTTCAGATCCTTGGTCGCGTCCACCGTGTCCTCGCGCATCTGCTCGATCGAGGCGATGTCCTGCGGAATGCCGAACGGTAGCTCGCGCACCGTCTGTGGTCCGGCCTGATAGCGATACAGCTTCTTCCAGCCGCTGTTGTAGTACCCGCCATTGGGCGCCGGCAGCACGCGCGTGTATTGCGCTTTGAGCAGGCCGTCTCTGACGACGAGCATCACGCTGAACGGCCGGTTCGCATTCCCCTCGGAATAGTCGGGCGTCGCAAAGATCAGATCGTGCTGCGGCGGATTCGACAGCGAGCGTGGAAGCGTGCTGAAGACGATGAAGCCGATCATGAGGAGGATCGGCAGCGTCAGGCCCACGACCAGGACGAAGTTGTCTTTGAGAAATTTCGTCAATTGGCCTCCGTGCGGCGACAGGGCGCCATCAATATGCCAGATTTCGAGCCGCGCCTTGCGCTACCATCGGCAGTCGCGACTAAAGAACAGTCGTTGCGACTGCAGAACAGTCGTTGCGACTGCAGAACAGTCGTCGCGACTGAAGACAGTCGTCGCGACTAAAGAACAGTCGTCGCGACTTCACCGAGGAGCCCCGCATTCATGAGACCAGGAGTGGTTCTGGCAGTTCTGCTTGTCCCAACGCTCGTCACTGCGCAGAGCAGCGCGCCGTCACTCCTGCCTGGCGAACGAGCCGCGGTTGTGACTGCGATACCCGGCGTGATCGCGGCGGACGCGAAGTGGGAACTGATTTGGGCAGACTTCGAAACTGCGGACGGGATCGTCGGCACCGCTGATGGCGGCGTGTTGTTCGCGCAGGAACAGACCGACACCATCCGCCGGCTGGACGTGAACGGCAAAGAGTTCGTGTTCGTGAAGGACAGCTTCGGGGCCGGTTCGATCTCCATGGACGCACAGGGCCGGCTTTTCGCCGCGCAGCGCGCCTGCACGGATACGGCGCGTCCGTTCGCCGCGAGTTGTCCCGAGCTTCCCGCCATCGCGATGGTGTATCCGCAGCGCCGCACGCTGGCCAACATGTTCAAGGATGGCCGGCCACTTGGTCGTCCAAATGATCTGATGGCTGATGGCAAAGGCGGCGCGTACTTCACTGCCGGTGGCGCCTATCACGTCAACGCAGACGGCGTCGTCTCTGTCGTCGAAGATCAGAACCTGCGCTCGAACGGGATCATGTTGAGCCCTGACGGCAAGATCCTCTACGTCACCAATCAGAAGGTCGTGATCGCGTTTGACGTGAAGCCGGATGGCTCGACCGCGAACCGACGCGACTTCGGCACGCTGAACGGCGACGATGGCGGCGACGGGATGGCGGTGGATTCGACGGGCCGGCTGTATGTGACCGGCAACCTCGGCGTGCATGTGCTCTCACCGGAAGGCAAGCACCTCGGCATGATCCCGACACCGCGCCGGCCGATCACGCTCGCATTCTCCGGGCGCGACAAGAAGACACTGTATGTGCCGCAAATGGGCGCGATCGGCCCGGACGGTAAAGCTTGGGCGACGCCGGAGGGCGTGCGCAATACGGCGATGACGATCTATAAGATCTCGATGCTGGCTGAAGGAATCAAGGGGCGACCCAAATAGCGGAGGAATTCGATGCGATTGAAATGGTTGATCTCTGTGGCGGCCGTGATGACCGCCGTAACGGTAGGCGTTGATCTTTCGGCGCAGCAGGCACCAGCGCCGCAAGGCGGTGGCGCTCGCGCCGGCGGCGGGGGCCGTGGCGGTGGCGGATTCAATCTTCCGCCACTCCTGATGACGACCGATGCATTTCCCGACGGCGGCATCGTGCCGCAGAAATACGCCGGTCGCGGCGGCGTGCAGCCTGGCTTCAAATTCGCCAACGCGCCCGAAGGGACGATGAGCTACGCGATCATCTTCCACGACATCGACGTGTCGCTGAAGGGCAGCACCGGAGACGTGTTGCACTGGATCGTGTGGAACATTCCCGCGTCAGCGGGCGGCATCCCCGAAGGCAGCGTGCCGACAGGCGCCGTGGTCGGCAGAGGCATCACCGGACAGAACGCGTACTTTGGTCCGGGAGCGCCAGCCGGTCCGCGCTATCACCACTACGTGTTCGAGCTCTACGCGCTGAACTCGAATCTCGATCTGCCGCCGACGGCAGGACGTGAAGAACTGCTGAAAGCGATGGAAGGAAAGATCGTCGCCAAGGCCGCGTACGTCGGTCGCTTCCGCACCGAGGCTGCGCAGTGACACGTGCACTGCTCGTGATTGGGTTTGCCGCGTTCGCGGCAACCCAATCAGTGATCGCCCAGGCGCCCGCGCCGCAAGCGCCCGTTTCATGCGACGCGATTGGCACCGTCCAATTCATCTGCGGTCAGAACGGGCCCGAAGATCTCGTCGTCGTGCCCGGATCGCAGTGGGTGGTCGCCTCCTCCTATGGCGGGAACGGCGGCATCATGCTGATTCGCGTCAAGGATCGGATGTCGTCGGTCGCGTATCCGGGAACGGCGCCGAAGGAACGGCTGGACGCGAAGACCTTCAACACGTGTCCCGGTCCGCCTGACGCGGCATTCAAGGCCAAGTTCCTGACGCACGGTTTGTATCTGCAGGAAGGCCGCAACTCGGTCCACAAACTCTACGTCGTCGTCCATGGCGGACGCGAAGCGGTGGAGGTGTTCGAGCTCGATGCGAAGCCGCAGACGCCGACGCTGACGTGGATCGGCTGCGCGGTTGCACCCGATCCAATCGGCCTCAACTCTGTGCGCGCGCTTCCGGATGGCGGATTCATCGCCACCAACTTCCTGCCCCGCAACCGGCAGATGGCGGCGCTTCAAAAGGGCGAAGTGAACGGCGAGCTGTGGGAATGGCACACAGCAAGTGGGTGGCAGAAGGTGCCTGGCAGCGAAGCCTCCGGCGCCAACGGACTGGAGATGTCGTCGGACGCGAAGACGCTCTATGTCGCCGCGTGGGGCAGCCAGTCGTTCTTCCGTCTGTCGCGTGGGGCCGCCAAGCCGGAGAAGCAGGAAGTGCCGCTCGGTTTCCGCGTGGACAACATCCGCTGGTCGCGCGACGGGTCGATTCTCGCTACGGGTCAGGGTGGCGAGGCGCCGAATTTCACGACGCAGGTCGTGAAGATCGATCCGAAGACACTCAAGGTTTCGAATGTGGTCAACGACCCGCCGGTCGGTCCGTTCAGCGCGGGGACAGTCGCCGTTGAAATCGGGAACGACTACTGGGTGGGATCGTTCCGCGGCGATCGCATCGCGATCTTCAAAGCGAAATAGCCGTTACGGGGTCAGATCTGACCCCTACGCAGCCTGCAACATTCCCCTCACATCGAAACCATCAGGCACCGGGATGCTCTGATTGATGTGCCGCTCGTACGCCCCTGACGCGTCGCGTATCGCCGTGTTCACGCGCTCGGTCGGC
>JBKPRH010000443.1:0-9242 GCA_046765795.1 Acidobacteriota bacterium
CAGGCAAGCGCGAACCTGGTATTCCAGCAAGGTCTCATCCCGTACTACGAGTCCATTGCCGACGTTACGGCTCGCACGCGCTATCGCCAGCAGAATCTCGTTGCTACTCCTGCGGGAATGGGCGCATCGTCGGTCCGCGGCACGTTCGCCGAGCCGCTGTCCGTGATGCTCGGTGCCGCCGGTGTGGTTTTGCTCATCGCCTGTTCAAATCTCGGCAATCTGCTTCTTGCGCGCACGACGGCGCGGAATCGTGAGATCACGACACGTCTCGCACTCGGGGCTAGCCGCGGCCGGCTCATACGTCAGTTGCTGACCGAGAGTCTGTGCCTGGCGATCGCCGGCAGCATCGTCGGACTCATCACCGCTGCGTTCTTTCGGAGTGGACTGCTGTGGCTTGTCGGCGATCCAACGATCACGCTGCCTGCGTCTACCGACCTCCGTACGGTGGGCTTTGTCGTAGGGCTGACGATTGCGGTGGGATTGCTGCTCGGTCTACTGCCCGCCCTGCGGATCACTCACACACACATTGCACAGGGTCTCCGCGAAGGGCGGGGCGTGGCGGGGTCGGCGACGTGGTTGCGAATTGGCAAGACGGTTGTCGTGGGCCAGTTGGCGCTTTCGGTACCGCTGCTCGTCGGCGCCGGCTTACTCGCACGGACGTTGTTCAATCTCCAACAAGTCGATCTCGGTTACGCGCGAGACGGGCTCAGCACTGTGCGCGTCGATGCACAGACTGCCGGTTACGAACCGGCGCGGCAGTCGACCGCGTTTGGCGAGATGCTCGCGGGTGTGCGGCAACTGCCGTCCGTGCGCGCGGTCACCTTCTCGAACAACGGTCTCTTCGGAGGCACGGATAACGGCGATCAAATCACGGTCGAGGGATACACAGCGACGGGACGTGGTGATACTGGCTCCGCTTACGATGCCGTTGGCCCCGCATATTTCTCGACGCTCGGCATTCCGGTGATCCTCGGCCGCGAGGTCTCCGAACAGGATATCGCCGCCGGGCGCATGGTCGCGGTGATCAATGAGCAATTCGCCAGGAGATTTTTTGACGGCCGTAACCCTCTCGGGCTGCACATCACACAGATGTACGCCGACGAACGCCGCACCTACGAAATCATCGGAGTGGTCAAGAACTCCCGCCAGCGCAATCTTCGCGGTGACATCGAGCATCGCTTCTACACACCGGTGACTCAGCCGGCTGCGACGGTCAATAACGTCACGTTCCTGATCGTGCCTCGTCACGTTGATGCGCCAGTCCTTTCCGAGGCGCGTGCGGCGCTCGAACGAGCCGAGCCGAATATGCGCGTGACGGATGCAAAGACGTTGAACGACGCCATCGGCGCCAGGGTTGCACAGGACCGCATGCTCGCGCAGCTCACGACCGCGTTCGCCGTGGTCGCCGCGCTGCTCACGGCAATCGGCCTCTATGGTGTGCTCTCGTACGGCATTGCTCGACGGACGAATGAGCTCGCCGTCCGGAAGGCGCTTGGGGCACAGCACGGAATGCTGATGGGCATGATTGCCCGTGAGACAGCCTGGCTGGTGCTTTTGGGAATTGTCGCCGGAGGCATCATGTCGCTGGCGGTGATCCGGCTTCTCACCTCGCGCCTCTACGGGGTATCGCCAGCCGATCCGATCACGGTTGCCTCGGCGCTCGTGGGTCTGACGGCCGTCGCGACTTTGGCAACGTGGCTGCCGGCGTATCGAGCATCGCGAGTCGATGCGCTCGTCGCCCTTCGCTACGACTGACACGCAGGGCCCCGGGCGTCGCCCCGGACCCTGCGCATCTTGTTCGACGGTTAGCGACGACGAGTGCCTTCGTAAATCGCCGCGCCGCCGCCACCGATCGCCGCGCCAATCAGCGCGCCTTTCGTGCCTCCAATGAGGCCGCCGACACCTGCGCCGGCTGCGGCGGTTCCGCCAACGATCATCGCGCTCTCGCCCCACGACGGATCGTCCCGCCGATCCGTTTCATAGACCCTGTCGCGCTCCCGGTCATACACTCTGTCGCGGTCACGGTCGTTGATTCTCTCGCGCTGCGAGCGCGCGATACCGCGATCCGAGGCGCGCGAATTTTGCCAGGGCGCTCCTCGCTCATTGCGGCCGGCGTTCGAAGGCGCTGCGATCGGCCGCAGCGCGTTGGTGAAGCGCTCCCGCTCCTGTGCCTGCGCGGTCGCGGTGCACATCGTCACGCCCAAAACCAGCGTTACTGCTGCTGCGGCGATCCGTTTCATGGCTCGTCTCCTTTATGACGGTGCCCTCTCGGGCTCTGCACCGTAGTTTTCCAAGCGCCATGCCAGATCGGCAGAGGCTGCAAAGCCGCGATATTTCGCGGGATCTGGTATTTGCCACATGCGTGACACAGCTGCACTGTCCACAACAAGGCTCATGCGTGGTTCTGGTTGGTGGTTCGTGGTTGGTGGTTCGTAGTACCCGAGCTACGCCGCGCGCTTGCTGGATCGAAGCGTTGCGAGCGTGAGGATCCCGACGCCCCAGCCAAGCAACGCGAGCGCGTCAGGCCAGAAGGTCTCGAGGCCAACTCCCTTGAGGAAAATGCCGCGGAGGATGATCAGGAAATAGCGCAGCGGAATCAGATACGTGACGGGCTGGACGACCGTCGGCATGTTCTCGATCGGGAAGACGAATCCCGAGAGAAACACCATCGGAATCAGGAAGAAGAATGAGGACGTCATCATCGCCTGCTGCTGCGTGCTGGAGATCGTAGACACGAACAGGCCCAACCCCAGCGTCGTCAGGAGGTAGACGGCGCACATCACCAAGAGCAGCGTGAAGCTGCCGCGCAACGGCACCTCGAACCAGAACACGGCGACAAAGACGACGAGCAAAATGTCGATGAGACCGATCAGGGCGTACGGCACCATCTTGCCGACAATCAGCTCCCAGCGCGCGATTGGCGTCACATTGAGCTGCTCGAGCGTTCCAAGCTCGCGCTCGCGCACGATGGCCATCGACGAGAGATTCGTCGTGACGACCAGCAGGAGTAACGCCAGGATCCCGGGGATCATGAAGTCGCGGCTCTCGAGCTGCGGATTGAACCAGACGCGCACTTCCGCTGACACGAGCGGCGGACCCTGCACCGCGCCGGACGCCGCCGCCAGCTCGCGCGCGTAATCAGCAATCAGCGCGCCTGCATAGCCCAGCGCTACGTTCGTCGAATTCGCATCGGTCCCGTCAGCCACGACTTGAACGGTCGTCGGCGTTCCGGCGCGAATGCGTTCGCCATACTCGGCGGGGATCGTCAGCGCCATCCACGCCCGTCCGGTATCGAGGTACGCGTCGATCTCGCTGACCGACGACAGCCGGCCGATAACATTGAAGCTTTGCGACGCCTCGAACCGGCTCACGAGGTCACGACTCTCGCTGGTGCCATCCTGATCGATCACCACCAACGGCACGTTCCGCACGTCCGTCGTCGCCGCATAGCCGAGCATCGTCAACTGGACGATCGGCGCCAAGATGACGATGCTGAACAGACGCGGATCCTGACGGAGCTCGAGGAACTCCTTCCGGACGACGTGGAGCAGGCGGCTCAAGCCCATTGGCGCCCCAGCCTCAGAGATGCCAGGCCAAGAATCGCCACGGCAAAGATCCCGAGCGCGACCAGGTCGGACCAGAACGCCTCTGGACCGACCCCTTTCAGCACAATCCCCCGCAGCGCCACCAGGAAGTACCGCGCCGGCACGATGCGCGTCACCAACTGCAGAAACTCCGGCATGCTCGAGATCGGAAAGATGAAGCCCGACAACATGAGTGTCGGCAGAAACGACGTGAGCAGCGCGACTTGAAATGCCACCTGCTGTGTCTCGGCGATGCTCGAGATCAACAGTCCGAATCCGAGCGCACCAACCAAGAAGAGCGAGACGACGCCGAACAGCACGAGCCACGAGCCTCGCATCGGCATGTCGAACAGCACCATCGCCGCAACGACGATGCTCATCGCCGAGATGAGCGACACGACAAAGTAAGGGATTGTCTTGCCAAGGATGTATGGCACCGGCCCGATCGGCGACATGCGGACCTGCTCCATCGTGCCCACCTCTTTCTCTCGGACGATGGACAAGGCGGTGGAGACAACAGCAGTCAGCATCGCGATGTAGGCGATGAGTCCAGGGACGAGAAATAACGTGCTGCGCAGCTCAGGGTTGTAGAACACGCGTGGCTCGACGTTGACGAGCGGACCTTGAGGCGATCCAAGCCGCGCTTGCACCTCATATCGCGCAGACGTGGCGCTGAGCAGGCCTCTTGCGTAGCCGACGACCGTCGTCGCCGTGTTGGCGTTGTCGCCGTTGACGATGAACTGCACGCTGGTCGGATGACCTGCCGCCACATCGCTGCCAAATCGCGCAGGAATCACCAGGACCGCCCGCACGTCGTTGCGATCGAGCACCCGCGAGATTTCTTTGTCGTTCAGCACATCGCCGTACAAATCGAAATATCCCGAGTTGACGAAGCTCGAGATCAAATCGCGACTCGCCGTACTGCGATCGTTGTCCTGAACAGCGATGCGCACGTTGCGGATGTCGAAGTTCAGCGCGTAGCCGTAGACCAGTAGGAAGAACACCGGAACAAACAGCAGGATCAGGAGCGTGCGGCGATCGCGTCCGATCTGCCGCATCTCCTTTCGTGCGACGGCCAGCGTTTTCCACAACGCGTTCATGCCGCGGTCCGTTCAGCGACGTCGAGGAAGACGTCCTCGAGTGACGGCTCGACAAAGGTGCACGAGACCGGCGGAATGCCGGCCGCGTTGAGTCGCGCGGCGATCGTCTCAGGGGTGACATCGCTCGAACGCAAAACGGCGTGAACCGCTGTGCCGAAAATGCTCGTCTTCTCGACTTCCGGCATGCTATCGAGCGCCCGCATCGCAGCAACGGGCTCGACTGCGCGTACTTCGAGGATCGGACGTGAGGCAAAGATCGATTTGAGTTCCTTGACCGTCCCGTGCGCGGCAAGACGGCCCGCCTGAATGATGGCGATGCGATGACAGTGCTCTGCCTCGTCGAGGTAGTGCGTCGTCACGAGAACGGCGACACCGGCGCGAGACAGATCGTCAATGAGCCGCCAGAACTGCCGGCGCGACAGCGGATCCACGCCACCGGTTGGCTCGTCGAGGAACACGATCGGCGGCTCGTGGAGAATCGCGCAGCCGAGCGCGAGCCGCTGACGCCATCCAGCCGACAGGTCTCCGGTAAGCGTGTTCTCTCGGCCGCGGAGGCCGGCCATGTCGAGAACGAAGGCACGCCGCGCATCGAACCGCTCCTTGCTCAGGCCATAAATGCCGGCGAAGAAGGTGATGTTTTGATCGACGGTCAGCTTCTCGTAGAGCGAGAAGCGTTGCGACATATAGCCGATGCGTCGCTTGACGCCCTCGGGATCCCTCGTCACGTCGATGCCGCCGACAATGGCCGTGCCTGACGTGGGACGCAGCAGCCCGCACAGCATGCGGATTGTGGTGGACTTGCCGGCGCCGTTGCTGCCGAGGAATCCGAAGATTTCACCGGCGCGAACGTCGAAGGAGATGTCATTGACGGCCACGAAATCGCCGAAACGACGCGTCAGGTTCCGGACTTCGATAGCGTTGTTCATCGTCCGATCGCTCTGGCGAGTCTGGCTTCGGAGAGCCGGACTCCCGCAAGCGCCCGCGTTCGATCGAGTTCGGCCTGCAGCAGCGCGTATTCCGCGTCGAGCACTTCAATCTGGGTGATGACGCCGGCCTGGTATCGCTCGCCCACGACGCGACGAGCTTCGGTCGCGGCACGCACCGCATCCCCTGCGGCGGCAACCGAGGCACGGCCCGACTCGATGTCGAGCGCGCGCTGGCGCACTTCGACCGCGAGGACGGAGTCGAATTCGGCGAGCCGCTGCCGGGCGGCCTCGATGCCCCCAGTGGCCTGTGCAACATCGGCTGCGGTTCGGCCGCCATCCCACAACGGCCAGCGCACGTTGATCGACGCGTCCCAGGAGTCGTCCCACTTGTCGGCACGAGGGAAAATCTTCGGGTTCGGTCGTGCGTAATCCACGCCGCCCGCCACGGTCAGGTTCGGCATCTTGCCAGCTGCAGCAGCCGAGCGGAGATCAGTCGCTGAGTCGAGGCGTCGCGCCAGAGCGCGACGCTCGTCGCGTGATTCACGCGCCGCAGCCACCAGCGCATCGAGACCAGACACGCTCGTCGGGGGCGCGTCCAGCACGGCGACGGGTTCAACGTCTTCACCAGGCGCGCGACCGACGAGACGGGAGAGATCGGCAGTCGCCACATCACGTTCATTGCGCGCTTGTATGGCCAGCATGCGTGCACGTGACTCCTGTGCTTCCGCCGAGGCCACTTCATTCGGCGGGATAAGACCTGCCATGAAACGCTGTCGTACGTCGGCGACGTTGGCTTGCGAACGAGCGACACCCTGATCGAGCACATCAACGGCGGCTTTCGCCGTGACGACCGCCCAGAACGCGCGCGCCACTTCGAGACGAAGATCGGCCTGTGCCACTGAGACGTCGGCTGTTGCGGCGTCGGCCTCGGCGCGTGCTGCGCGCTCGAGCGCATCCGTCCGCCCGCCGTTGTAGATCGGCCACTGAAGATCGAGTCGCGAATTGACGTTGTCGGGGACGTCGGGATACAGCACGCGCGGCAGGCCCAGCGGGCCGCCAGGCACCGTGAATGGCAACACGTGATTCGTGCGCGTGTAGCCGCCGACCGCGGCAATGATCGGCTGGTCGGCCGCCTCGCGCACAGCAACGGTGGCTTGTGCGACCGACTCACGCGCCCGCGCTTCCGCCAGCCGATGGCTCGTCTCGCGCGCTCGCATCTGTGCTTCGTCCAAAGTCAGCCGCAGTACGGGAACATCCTGCGCCGCGGCGTGAGAGGCAAATCCACTAGCCATCAGCACCAGCAGGACGAGCGGGCGACGATCAGGCACGGACGTTCTCCTTGCTTGTCTCGCCGAAGCCGCCCGGCGGCGAAGGCGGGCCCGAGAGACGGGCGATGAATACGTCTTCAAGAGAGGGCTGCACCGAGCGGACTTGTGCGTCGGCGAACGACGTCGCGCGCAATGCGGCCCTGAACCGTTCCTCGCACGCAGGCGAGTCGTCATCCAATGTGATGTGAATGCGGTCGCCGAATATCTGCGCGTCGTGGACGCATGGCAGCGCACGAAGCGACTCGGCGGCCGCTGTTCCGTGCGCGAGGATCTCGAGCATCCGGCCAGGTATGAGTTGACGCAGACGCGCCGGTTCGTCGGCGGCGAGCACGCGTCCTTCGTGCACGAGCGCCACACGCGTGCAGCGCTCCGCTTCGTCCAGATACGGCGTGGACATCACGATCGTGATGCCGTTGGCGAGGAACTCCGAGAGCAGCTTCCAGAACTCGCGGCGCGAGACCGGATCCACGCCGGTGGTCGGCTCGTCGAGCAAGATCAGGTCCGGCTCGTGGACGAGCGTGCAGGCGAGCGCCAGCTTCTGCTTCATGCCGCCCGACAACCGATCGGCCAGACGCATGCGAAACGGCGTCAGCTGTGTCATCGACAGCAACTGGTCGCGTCGCGCACGGTAATCACGCACGCCATGCACCTCGGCGAAGAACGCGATGTTCTCGTCGATGGTCAGATCGCCATAGAGACTGAAACGCTGCGAGAGATATCCCACTCGCTCCGTCAGTGCCCGATGCGAACGCACTGGGTTGAGACCGAGCACGCGCAACTCGCCCGTATCCGGATGCAACAAGCCACACATCAGACGGATTGCCGTCGTCTTGCCCGCCCCATCGGGGCCGATGAGGCCGAACATCTCGCCTCGCTTCACATCGAGGCTCAACCCGTCGAGCGCCGTGGTGTCGCCGTATCGCTTGACGACACGATCCATGACAACCGCCGGCTCGTGCTCAGCGTGGCTCGTCATTGCAGCGCCAGCTCCGCATCGACGGGCATGCCTGGTTTCAGCACGCCGGCGCGGTTATCAACAGTGACCTTGATGCGGTACACGAGTTTCGAACGCTCTTCCGCGGTCTGCACGTTGCGCGGTGTGAACTCGGCCTTCGGCGATACGAAGGTCACTTTACCGGTCAGCCCTTCGCCACCTGCGTCAGTCACCACCTTCGCCGGTTGTCCCAACTTGACGCGCGGCACCATCGGCTCTGGCACGAAGAGATTCGCCCATGCGTTGTCGAGATCGGTGACGACAACGATGGGTGTTCCGCGCATGACGATCTCGCCGGCATCGACGAGCTTCTGAGTGACGACACCAGCAACTGGCGCGACGATCTGCGCGTCGGCAAGCGCTTTCTCGAGCACGGCGATCTGCGCGTCCGTTCCAGACACTCGTGCGCGGGCCGCCGATATCTCCTCGGGGCGCGCGCCCATCTTCAGGCGGGCGGTGTTTTCACGCGCCGCGCGCACACGCTCCTCGGCGCTGCGCAGCCGCTCACGCGTCATGTCCGTTCGCGCCTTTGCATCGTCACGTTGCTTTTGCGAACCCGCATTGGCTTTGAGCAGCGCTTCGAAGCGATCGAGATCGAGTTGGGCCGCCTTGAGATCGGCCTGGATCGCCAGCGCTTCCGCCTCCGCAGCATCGACTTGCGCCTCGGCCTGACGGATGTCTTCGACGCGCGAACCGGCTTCGAGCAACCGAAGCTGCGCGACGGCGCCCTCGCGATCTGCGCGAGCCCGTTGTATCTGCAGCTCGGTGTCGCGCGTATCGAGTTTGGCGATGACATCGCCCGGGTTCAGACGCGCGCCTTCGTCAACCCGGAGTTCGAGAATTCGTCCACCGACTTCCGAGGCCACGTGGACCTCGGTCGCCTCGACGTGGCCAGAGACTCGCAGCGTGTTGTCGGGCGTGTCGTTGGCGCATGCAGACATGACGAGCGCGACAACCAGCCAGAGAGCGCGGTACTCGCGGATGAGACTCATGAGTCCTTCCGAAGCATGCCTCTCACCGAGGCCTGCATATGGCGTGCAAACTCTTCGACCTGCCTGGGCTCGGCGAGATCCTTGGTGAGCCGCGCGGTGGCAATGACGCGCTGGCGCACGAAGAAGATGAGGATGGGCGGCATGATCGTCAGATGGGTCAGCAGCGGATCGACCTGACGAAAGACCCCTTCACGTTGTCCCTGCGCAAGGATGTCGCGCACGGCCGCGAACACGTCGTTCATCAACTGGAAGGTATGCGCGTCAAAGTGCGGCGCACCCGCGACAAGTTCGCGGAGCATGATCGACGCGAACCATGGC
>JBKPRH010000444.1:0-5737 GCA_046765795.1 Acidobacteriota bacterium
CGGCGGTACTGATCAACATGATCAACAATTAATCTTTCTTAATAACGGAGAAAGATCCACATGAACAGGACCGTCCTTGCAGCGACTGTTGCACTCGCTCTCGGTTCGACGCTTTATCTCGCGGCGCAGCAGCCGGCAGCGCCAGCGCCCGGCGCACCGGCGGCCGCACCCGGTGGCCGAGGCGGCGGCCGAGGCTTCGGACCTCCCGGAGGCGGTCCCGAAGATGGACTGAACCAGCGCCCACCGAACGCGCCTGATCAGAAGCCGGCGTTCGCCGGGCAGCATCGCGTCCCCGAGCAGAAGCTCAACGTCGCTTTCAACGTCGTCACGGTAACTGAAGGTCTCGTGAATCCTTGGAGCATGACGTGGCTGCCCGATGGGCGCATGCTCGTCACCGAGCGGCCGGGTCGACTCCGCATCGTCAGCGCAGATGGCAAGACGATGTCGGAACCTGTCGCGGGATTGCCAATGGTCGATTCGCGTGGCCAGGGCGGACTGCTCGACGTCGCATTGGATCCTGCCTATCAGAAGAACCAGGTGATCTACTGGAGCTACGCCGAGCCTCGTGAGGGGGGCGCGAACAACACCGCGGTCGCACGCGGCAAGCTCGTGGACGGCGCAGCGCCGAAGGTCGAGAACGTGCAGGTCATCTACCATCAGGCGCCGTCGTTGATGTCCACACTGCATTACGGTGGGCGTCTCGTGTTCGGCCGCGACGGCACGTTGTTCATCACGCAAGGCGAGCGATCGATCACCGAAGGGCGGATGCAGGCGCAGAAGATGGACAGCCTGCTCGGGAAGATCGTGCGTCTCAATGCCGATGGATCCATCCCCAAGGACAATCCGTTCGTGGGGAAGGAAGGGATTCGTCCCGAGATCTGGTCGTTCGGCCATCGCAACGTGCAGGCCGCGACACTCAACCCCGCGACCGGTGAGTTGTGGGAAGTCGAACACGGCACCCGCGGTGGCGACGAGGTCAACATCTCGCGCAAGGGCAAGGACTACGGCTGGCCAACGATCGCCTACGGCATCGAGTACCAGGGCCCGCCGATCACCGGTGGCATCCAGCAGAAGGAAGGCATGGAGCAGCCGGTCTACTACTGGGATCCGAACATCGCGCCGAGCGGCATGATCTTCTACACCGGCAAACTGTTCCCGGCGTGGCAGAACAGCATGTTCATCGGCGGACTCGGCAGCACGAATCTTGTGCGGCTTTCGGTGAAGGGCGATCGCGTGGTCGGTGAAGAGCGCCTGCTCCAGGACCTGCAGCCGTCGCGCGAGCGACTCCGCGACGTGCGTCAGGGTCCAGACGGCGCCATCTACGTGTTGACCGACAACGCGAAGGGGCGGATCCTCAAGCTGGTGCCCAAATCGTAAATTGCTGATTTGGGGATCTTCGATTGGTGATTCGTTGTGGATTGGTGATTAACGATCGTTGATTTGGAGGCAGCACCACCGATGACTGCAATCAACGATCAGCCATCAACAATCGACAACGATTCAAGAATCCACGATCAGAAATCACAAATGGCGTCATTGATCCGCCACGCCGCGATCGTCGCTCTTGTCTGTGCGTACAGCACGTTGCTGCAAGCACAGACGGGCACCGGCGAGTTGCGTGGTGTGCTGTCGAGCGTTCGCGGACCGCTCGCCGGTCTCGAGGTTCGAATCAAAAACACCAGCACAGGCGAGGTGACGACGACCACGACCTCGCCCACTGGCGAATACTCGATGCGAGTGACGCCTGGCCGATACGAGGTGTTCGCGAGCGAGGCGGGCTATGCGGTCCTCGCGCTGCGCGATCTCGAGGTGCGAGCCGGCGCCACCGTCAAGGCCGATGGCGTGCTGCGCGATAGCCCGAACGCGGGCACGCCGGGAGAGATCTATTTCCTCTACGACCGCGTCGGCAAGAAGCCACCCGTGGGTCCGGCACCAAAAACCTCGGATGGCAAACCTGATCTGAGCGGCGTCTGGCTTCCCAGTCACGACCTCGAGCCCGACGTTCCACCATTCCAACCATGGGCGGCCGAGGCCGCCAAGAAGTTCGCAGATCGTCCCGGCGACGATCCGCGCGCGCAATGCATGCCGACCGGCGTGTCGCGCATGCATTCGCTCGACCTGGTCAAGTTCGTACAGACGCCAGGCCTGTTGCTCGCACTGATCGAAGGCGCGTCACCGCCGGTGCGTCAGATCTTCCTCGACGGGCGCAGTCATCCCGCTGACCTGCAACCGACGTGGATGGGCCACTCGATCGGTCACTGGGATCAAGACACGCTCGTCATCGACACGATCGGATTCAACGATAAGGGTTGGCTCGAAGGTAACCGCCCACAGACTGAACGACTGCACATCGTCGAACGCTATCGCCGCATCGATCTGGGCCGCATGACGGTCGAGATCACCGTTGACGATCCCGGCGCGTACACGCGGCCCTGGAAGATTCGCCGCCTGCTTCAACTCGCTCCCGGCGAGGAGATTCAGGAATACCTCTGCAACGAGAACCACAAGACCGAGCACTTCGTCGGTCGCTAGCTATCCATTTTTGATTTGAGGATCTTTGATTAGGGATTAGTTGTTGATTGGCGATTGTCGATTTGGGATTGGCGAGCAACCAGCTGATGGAAGCAGCTCCCAATCAACGCTCCCAGATCACCAATCAACAACGATTCAACAATCAAAGATCCGCAAATCAACAATGTCGTTCAGCGCCGCGACTGACTCGCCGGCTCGCGTGCACGCAGCATCGCTGCGCGATCGGCCAATTGAATGAACTGGGCGCGATAACCGTCCTCATCCACGCCCACGAACTTTCTGGCGCGCGCGGTCAACGACGCGAATGACGCACTGCCACGCAAGGGCGACTCGCGGAGCAGCATGCCGAACTCCGCCACTGCCGATGCGAAGCCAAGATTCGCCGTCATCGCTGTCGACTGATTCGTCAGCACGCGACTGAGAAGCCGGCTCGTCTCACCATCCGGCTCCTTGAAGCGCACCTTGACCGTCAAGAGCTCCCCCGATCCGGCGGCGCGCGTCTCCTGCGACTCGCGCTGATACTTGAGCGGATCCACGCCTGGCGCATCGAGCGGCACGCCGACCGGCACGATCTCGTAGAGCGCGGTCACCGAATGACCGGCGCCGATCTCGCCAGCATCTTTCTTGTCGTCGTTGAAGTCCTGGTGATTGAGCAGCCGATTCTCGTAGCCGATGAGGCGGTACCCGGCGACCTGGCGCGGATTGAACTCCACCTGGATCTTCACATCCTTGGCGATCGTCTCGAGCGTCCCGCCCGCTTCGCGCACGAGCACCTTCCGAGCTTCGTGCACCGAGTCGAGGTACGAGTAGTTGCCGTTGCCCTTGTCGGCCAGCTTTTCCATCGTCGAATCCTTCAGGTTGCCGGTGCCGACACCGAGAACCGACAGGAAAATGCCGCTCTCGCGTTCGCGTTCGATGAGACTCACCAGGTCGCTTTGATTCGTGAGGCCGACGTTGAAGTCACCATCGGTGGCGAGCACGACGCGATTCACGCCGCCACGAATGAAGTTGCGACGAGCGACCTCGTAGGCCAGCTGGATTCCTTGCGCACCGTTGGTCGAGCCGCCAGCATCCAGCTTCTCGAGCGCTTCGTATATGCGTTCCTTCTGATCCCCGGCGGTCGACGGCAGGACCAGACCACTCGCACCCGCATAGACGACGATCGCCACGCGATCGCGCTCGGTGAGCACGTCGGTCAGCATCCGCATCGCCGTTTTCACTAGCGGCAGCTTGTCGGCAGGCATCATCGACCCGGATACATCGAGCAGGAACACCAGGTTGCGCGGAGATGGATCGCGCTCCCCGAGCGCGCGTCCTTGCAAGCCGATGAGCGCCAGACGATGCTTCGGGTTCCACGGACATTCAGCCAGTTCCCCCGTAATCGAGAACGGATCGTTCCCGGACGGCTGTGGATATGCGAAGCGGAAGTAGTTGATCAGTTCCTCGGTGCGCACGGCACCTGCCGGAGGCAACGCGCCATCGACGAGGAAACGTCGTACGTTTGCGTACGACGCGGTGTCTACGTCGACCGAAAACGTCGAGAGCGGATCCGCCTCCACACGATGGAACCGGTTTTCCTCGATGTGGTCGTAGGCTTCCGTATTGAATCGGCCCTCGCGCGCGTCGAAGGTGCCGCCGACTCGGGCGAAAGCGGTTTGAGGGCTCTCGGCGCTGTTCCTGGCCTGTGGCGCTTGTCTTTCCAGATTCGCCGTCGCATCCAAAGGGACAGGGCCACTCGGCGGCTGAACGGCAGGTACGTCGGCAGCCTTTCGGGCACAGGCAAAGGCTGCAGCAACGATGATCAGGGCGGTAAACAGAGCCCATATGCGCACTCGCATGGCTCACCTCCTGCGATCAGAACGATCGAACCGTCGGTTCTTCCAGCCTTAGACACCAAGGACTGTCTATTGGTCTGTTACTCTGTTGCCCGCCGGGAGGCGAAGCGCGTGATGTTGAATCATTCGGCCTCAGGGCTTGTCGTGCTTCGCGTAGTGTTCGCCGTCCTGCTGCTCGCGACCGTTGCCGAGGCGCAGTGGTTGAATCAGCCGTCGCCGGCGATTCCACGTTTGCCGGACGGCAAACCGAATCTCTCAGCGCCGGCACCGATAGCACCTGATGGCAAGCCCGATCTATCTGGCATCTGGGCCGCCGAGTGCGGCATCTCCGGCCTTGATGCCTGCTTCACGCAAGGCCTGTTCTTCGACCTCGCGAAAGATCTGAACGCCGCCGATGTGCAGATGACGCCGTGGGCACAAGCAATCCAGACCCAGCGCGAAGCCCGCAACCATGTCGATGATCCCTATGGGTATTGCCTGCCGCCAGGAACGCCGCGAATCACCTTCGCTGGTGGTCCGTTCAAGATTCTCCGCACGCGCGAGGTCACTGCTTTCCTGTACGAAACGATCGGCGGCATGACCTTCCGACAGGTCTTCACCGACGGGCGTTCACTGCCTCAGACGACCGAGCCAACCTGGTTGGGTTATTCAGTTGGACGTTGGGACGGCGATGTCTTCGTCATCGAGACGACGGGGTTCAGAGATGGTGGCTGGCTCGACACGCGCAAGGCGCGTCCTCATAGCGACGCCCTAAAGGTGACCGAACGCTATCGCAGGACCGACTTCGGTCACATGCAGCTGACGATCACCATCGACGACCGCAAAGCATTCCTCAAACCATGGACCGTTCAGGCGCGATTGACGCTGATGCCCGACACCGACCTCGTCGAGTCCTTCTGCGACAACCACGATAAGACGATGGAACACAGACGGATCGAGGCAGTCACCGAACCGCCCAGTCCACGATAGGGACATTGTTGATTCAACGATTGTTGATCGGTGATTGGTTGTTGATTGTGGATTGGCGATTGTTGATTGAGGCAGCGCGTGACCAATACCAATCGTCAATCAAGAATCGACAATCAACAACGATTCGACAATCTCAAATCAGGAATCACCAATGCTGTGATCACCATCCGCGTTGACGATGGTATTCCGCAACAAGTTCCTGCAGACGCTCGCGACTGAGCGAAGCCTCGGGATCGTTGGGCAGTGGTGAGTTGAAGAAACGATCGGGGAGCGTATCTTCCGCAGGAGTCCAGCCCGCCAGCAGATTCACCTGCCGCTTTGCGCTGACGATGCGCTTCGCCGTCTCGTGGAGCTCGTCGGGTGTGACGTCCCATCCGGTGACCGCGCGCAGCATACCGGCC
>JBKPRH010000445.1:0-7309 GCA_046765795.1 Acidobacteriota bacterium
GGCCGTGCCCGCGGCTGACGTTGGTGCATAGTGCGTGCGATCCCTTGAAAACTGGCGCGAAGAATCGCATCGCACGTCGGTTCGGAGCGACGCAGGACCCGCGAGATGCCGGAGGGTTGCCCACGATATTTCGGCGCGATGACCCACCACATCACGGTGAGCCGTGATTCGAGTGAGGCAGGGGCGACCGACATTCGATCGAGGCGATGGCAGGCCGTATGCAGCCTGATCGATTCAATCGCGACACTCGATTTGACGCGTCGCCACCAGGCGAGCTTCAACGAGAGGGCCGTAGCGATGGCGCTGACGGCCGGCGGACATGAACAGTAAGTACTAAGGAGACCAGCCAAGCGGGCCTGGCGGTGTCGGTCACGCTTTGCTGATCACATCCATGGAACACAAGCACGAGAAGTACGAGCGCCTGATCGCGCGCTGTAAAACGCTCGAGCCGGTGGCCTGCGCGGTAGTGCACCCGTGCGACGAGAGTTCGCTGCGCGCCGCGGTGGATGCGGCGCAGGAGCGACTGATCATTCCTATCCTCGTCGGACCCGAAGCACGAATCAGACGCGTGGCCGCGGACCACAAGCTGGATCTCAGCGGCGTGTCGATCGTGGACGCACCCCATAGCGAGGCGGCCGCCGAGGCCGGCGTCCGTCTCGCGCGTGAGGGCAAGGTCGAAGCGCTGATGAAGGGGAGCCTGCACACCGACGAGTTGATGAGTGCGGTGGTCAAGCGCGAAAACGGCATGCGCACGAACCGCCGCATCAGCCACTGCTTCGTGATGGATGTGCCGGCACTGGAGCAGGCGCTGATCATCACCGATTGCGCCATCAACATCGCGCCGACGCTGCAGGACAAGGTCCACATCATTCAGAACGCGATCGATCTCGCCCACGTGTTCGGCCGGACGATGCCGCGGGTGGCGATCCTCTCGGCGATGGAGACCGTCAATCCCGGCGTGCCGTCCACGATCGAAGCCGGCGCCTTGTGCAAGATGGCCGACCGTGGACAGATCACTGGCGGAATCCTCGACGGTCCGCTGGCGGTGGACAACGCGATCAACCTGACAGCGGCACGCATCAAACGGATTGAATCGGCGGTCGCAGGTCACGCCGACATTCTGGTGGTGCCGGATCTCGAGGCGGGCAACATGCTCGCCAAGAGCCTCACGTTCATGGCCGGTGCGGACGCTGCGGGGATCGTGCTCGGCGCGCGGGTGCCGATCATCCTGACCAGCCGCGCCGATTCGTTGATTGCCCGTCAGGCGTCCTGCGCGGTGGCAATGTTGATCGCCCATTCGCGACGCATGCAGTTCGAGAAGGCCGTGTCGTGAACGGCAAGGCCATTCTCGTACTGAATGCGGGCTCGTCGAGCATCAAGTTCCTGCTCTACGCGCACAAGGATGGCCGGCTCGACCCGCAGTTGCGCGGACAGATCGAGGGCATTCACACGTCGCCACATTTCGTCGCGCGCACCGCACGCGGTGTGGTCGCCGCAGAAAAAAGCTGGGGCGACGGTGTGACGCTCGGTCACGACGGCGCGGTGGACCATCTCGCCGAGTTCCTCCGGCACGAGGCCGGGGGGATGGAGCTCGAGGCGGTGGGGCATCGTGTCGTGCATGGCGGACCTGACTTCGCGCGTCCGGTGCGAATCACTCTCGACGTGCTGACACAGTTGGATCAATTCGTTCCACTGGCGCCGTTGCACCAGCCTCACAACCTCGCGCCGATCAGGATGCTGCTCGCGCGCCGGCCGGATCTCCCGCAGGTCGCGTGCTTCGACACGGCGTTCCACTCGACCAATCCACCCGTTGCGCAGCGGTTTGCGATCCCCGCCGAACTGCACGACGCCGGCGTTCGCCGTTACGGATTCCATGGGATGTCGTACGAGTACGTCGCGTCGGTATTGCCTGAGCACGACAGGCGGGCGGCGTCCGGCAAGACAGTCGTGTGTCATCTGGGCAATGGCTCGAGCCTGTGCGCGATCGAGAAGGGCGCGAGCATTGCGAGCACGATGGGATTCACCGCGCTCGACGGGCTGGCGATGGGCACGCGGTGTGGCGCCATCGATCCCGGCGTGCTCCTCTACCTGATGGATGAGCGCAAGATGGACGCCCGCGCGATCGAGAAGCTGCTCTATCAGCAATCGGGTCTGTTGGGCGTGTCTGGCATCTCGAGCGACATGCGCAAGCTCCTTGAGTCGAACGATCCTCGTGCCCAGCTCGCTGTCGATCTGTTCATCTATCGCATCCGTCGCGAGCTCGGCTCGCTCGCCGCGGCGCTCGGTGGTCTTGACGCGCTGGTCTTTACGGCCGGCATCGGGGAGAACAGTGCGGTGATTCGGGAGCGCGTGTGCCGTGATGCCACGTGGCTCGGCGTGGACGTGGATAGCGAGGCGAACCGTGGCGGCGGTCCCCGCATCAGCACGAAGGCCAGCCGCGTGTCAGCGTGGGTGCTCCCGACAAACGAAGAGTTGATGATCGCGCGTCATACCCAGCGGCTCGTCGCCGCGCCTGCGTATGCGCAGCGTTGACTGTGAAATCGAAGAGGGAATCATGAGTACCGTCGCACACGTGGACGCGACGACGCCCACCGATGTCGCCTGGCGCGGGTTCACACCCGGCACCTGGCAGCGGCGCCTCAACGTCCGTGAATTCATCCAGCGTAACTACACGCCGTACGAGGGAGACAGCCAGTTCCTGCAGGGGCCGACCGCGCGCACGCGCGATCTCTGGCAGAAACTGCTCCCGCTCCTGGCCACGGAACGCGAGAAGGGCGTGGTCGATGTCTCGCAGGTGCCCTCCAGCATCCTTGCGCACGGTCCGGGATATATCGACAAGGAGCGCGAGATCATCGTCGGGCTGCAGACCGAGGCGCCGCTCAAGCGCGCGATCATGCCGCTCGGCGGGTGGCGTGTCGTCGAGTCCAGTCTCAAGGGCTATGGCTATACGCCGGATCCCGCGCTCGTCGAGATCTTCACGAAGTACCGCAAGACGCACAACGCCGGCGTCTTCGATGCGTATACACCCGATATCCGGAAGGCGCGTTCGTCGCATATCGTCACGGGCCTGCCGGATGCCTACGGGCGCGGACGCATCATCGGCGACTACCGTCGCATCGCGCTGTACGGCGTGGACTTTCTGATCGTCGACAAGGAACGCGAGAAACACGAACTCGACGACCGGCACTCGACCGAGGAGATCATCCGGCTTCGTGAGGAGCTGGCAGAACAGATCCGGTCGTTGAAAGAATTGAAGCAGATGGCCGCTCGCTACGGCAGCGACATCTCGCGGCCAGCGAACACCGCGCACGAGGCCGTGCAGTGGACCTACTTCGGCTATCTCGCCGCCATCAAACAGCAGAACGGCGCGGCGATGTCCGCCGGCCGGCTCTCGACGTTCTGGGACATCTATTTCGAGCGCGATCTGCGTGAGGGCACGCTGAACGAATCGCAGGCCCAGGAAATCATCGACGACCTGGTGATCAAGTGGCGGCTGGTGCGCTTCCTACGCGCGCCTGAATACAACCAGCTATTCTCGGGTGACCCGGTGTGGGTGACCGAGACGATTGGCGGCATGGGCGAAGACGGCCGGACGCTCGTGACCAAGACGTCGTTCCGCATGTTGCACACGCTCAACAACCTGGGGCCCGCACCGGAGCCAAACCTGACGGTGTTCTGGTCAACACGACTGCCAGACGGCTTCAAGCGGTTTGCGGTGAAGGCGTCGATCGACACCAGCGCGATCCAGTACGAGTCCGACGACCTGATGCGGCCCAAGTGGGGCGACGACTGCGGGATCGCGTGCTGCGTGTCGGCGATGCGCATCGGCAAGCAGATGCAATTCTTCGGCGCGCGCGTCAATCTCGCGAAGACCCTTCTCTACGCGTTGAACGGCGGCCGCGATGAGATCTCCGGCGAGCAGGTCGGCCCGCGGCTCGCGCCGATCACGTCGCAACTGCTCGACTACGACGAGGTGATGATCCGTCTGAACCCGATGATGGACTGGTTGGCGCGCACCTACGTCAATGCCCTCAACGTGATCCACTTCATGCACGACAAGTACTGCTACGAGGCGATCGAGATGGCGCTGCACGACCGCGACATCTTGCGCACGCTCGCCTGCGGGATTGCCGGTCTGTCGCACGCCGCCGACAGCCTGTCGGCGATCCGCTACGCGAAGGTCACGCCGGTTCGCGACGAGCGTGGCCTCATCGTGGATTTCGAGACGACCGGCGAGTTCCCGTGCTACGGCAACAACGACGATCGCGCCGACGACCTCGCCAAGATGCTGGTCTCGACCATGATGGACAAGATCCGCCGGTATCCGAGCTATCGCGACGCGACGCACACGCAGTCCGTGCTCACCATCACGTCGAACGTGGTTTACGGCAAGGCGACCGGCAGTACGCCTGACGGTCGCAAAAAGGGCGAGCCCTTCGCGCCTGGCGCGAACCCGTCGAACGGTCGTGATACGCACGGCGCGCTGGCCGCGATGATGTCGGTGGCAAAGATTCCCTATGACGATGCCGAGGACGGGATTTCGTTGACCCTCTCGGTCGTGCCGACGTCGTTGGGTAAGGACGAGGATCGGGTCACACGCGGCACCGATGTCCTCGACGCCTATTTCTCGGTCGGTGGGTTCCACGTGAACGTCAACGTGTTGAATCGCGACACCCTGCGCGACGCGATGGCGCATCCGGACAAATACCCGCAGCTTACCGTGCGTGTCTCGGGCTACGCAGTCAATTTCATCAAGCTGACACGAGAACAGCAGATGGACGTGATCAACCGCACGTTCCACGGCGAAGTGTAAGGGTAGGGGGCCTCATGAGCCACACACTCGTTGGCAGCCGCTACGAACTCCACGTGGCGAAGAAGGGCACGGCCGAGACGCAGGCTGCGCACGACTACTTCTCCGTGCATCCAGGAGATCTGGAAGAGAGCACCGGCGCAGGCGACGATCTCGTTGGCTACGTGCATTCGTACGAGGTCGGAAGCACAGTCGATGGCCCGGGCATTCGCTTTGTCGGCTTTCTCACCGGCTGTCTCCTGCGGTGCCAGTTTTGCCACAACCCAGACACGTGGCACTTGTACAACGGCACGCCGGTGACGGTCGCTCGTGCGATGCGCGAGATCGGCAAGTACGTGCAGGTCCTCAAGATCAGCAAAGGCGGGTTGACGCTCTCCGGCGGCGAACCGCAGCTGCAGCGCCCGTTCACGATGGCGATCTTCAAGCGGTGCAAGGCGCTCGGCCTGCACACGTGCCTTGATACATCGGGGCGCCTCGGCGACCGTTTCACCGACGACGAGTTGATGGACATCGATTTGAACCTGCTCGATATCAAGTCCGGTGATCCGGCGACGTACGAGCGCGTCACCCGTCAACCGCTCGCTCCGACGGTCGAATACGCGCGCCGGCTGTCGGCGTTGCGGCGTCCAATGTGGGTTCGCTTCGTGCTCGTGCCTGGACTGACCGACGGCTTCGACAATGTCGAGAAGGTCGCCGACATCTGCGCCGGGCTGCAGTCGCTCGAGCGAGTGGAGATCCTGCGGTTCCACCAGATGGGCCGCGACAAGTGGCACAAGCTCGGTCTGATCTACCCACTGCAGAACACCGAACCGCCGGACGCCGAGTTGACCGAGCGGGTGCGCGGCCAGTTCCGCAGTCGCGGGATCACGGTGTATTGAATCCTGGCGGGTCCGAAAGGGATCCGCCCTACGCGAAGGGCCCGCTATGGACTCGCTGAGGACTGTACTCGAGCAGCAGCCGCTCATGGCGCTGTTCCTGACGATCGCTATCGGCTATCTCGCCGGCGAACTCAATCTCAAGGGATTCTCACTCGGCGTCGGGGCAGTGTTGTTCGTCGCCCTGGCGATGGGATGGTTCGCACCGGCCGCGGCGCCGCCGCCCCTCCTCGGTACCTTTGGTCTCGCACTCTTTCTGTACGCCGTTGGTGTGCAGTACGGCAGACAGTTCTTCGCTGGCTTGACAAGCGTCAGCGGGCTGCGGGCCAATTTCATGGGACTTGCGGGTGTCCTGTTTTCAGGCCTGGTGTCCATCGTGATCATGAAGGTGATGGGCCTCAGCCTCGGACACGCGCTCGGATTGTTTGCGGGCTCGAACACCAGCACGCCGGCACTGCAGGCCGCACTCGCGACGCTCGGGAACGACGATCCCGCCATCGGCTACTCGGTGGCGTACCCGTTTGGAGTGGCCGGTCCGATCCTGTCTCTCTATCTCGCCTTCGCGATTCTCAAGCCGAAGATTGACGTGGCGACGGGCTCACGCATGGAACTGCTCGAGGTCGGGTTGACGCAGCCGGAGTTCTTCGGCAAGCGCGTCGGCGAGTTGATGACGGCGCTGCCGCCGCAAGTCCAGATCGTCGCGCTGCGCCGTGGTGACTACAACCGGCCCGCATCACTCAACTCGGTCATCGCCGAGAACGACGTATTGCTCGCCGTCGGACCAACCAGGGCGGTGCTCGAACAGGTGCAGACGATCCTGGGGCAACCGGCGCACGGAGCGATCACCGCGGATCGCCGCGATCTCGATTATCTGCGTGTCTTCGCGTCACGCCCGAGCGTGATCGGCCGAACCCTGGGTGCGCTCGTCCTGCCAGGTGACAAGCGTGCCATCGTGGCTCATGTCCTGCGCGGTGACGGCGATCTGCAGGCGCGGCCCGACGTGGTGCTCGAGTACGGCGATCGTGTCGGCATCCTCGCCGACCGCGCCGACTTCCCGGAAATCCGCCGCTTCTTCGGCGACTCGATCAAAGGCACCGCAGAGTTCAGCTACATCTCGATCGGGCTCGGTGTCGCGCTTGGCGTGCTCGTTGGCGTGATTCCCATTCCGGTGCCCGGCGTTGGCACGATCGCGTTGGGCGTGTCCGGTGTGCTAATCGTCGCGTTGATCCTCGGCTCTGTTCGGCGCACCGCCGGATTGAACTGGACGATCCCGCTCTCGGCCAATCTCGTGGTGCGCAACCTGGGACTGACGGTGTTTCTCGCGCAGGTCGGAATGGCGTCCGGCCCGAAGTTCGCCCTGGAAGTGTCGGACAGCGGCGTGCTGATGCTCGGCCTCGGTGCGGTGGTGTTGATGTCGCTGGTGTTGCCACCGCTCGTGCTGGGGCTGTTCGTCTTCCGCCGGCCCTTCGACGAAGTCGCCGGTATCATCTCGGGTGCCTGCGGGAATCCCGCGATCCTGGCTTACGCGAGCCGGCTGGCGCCGACCGAGGCGACCGATGTCTCCTTCGCCACGATCTTCCCGGGGATGACGATCGTGAAGATCCTGCTCGTCTCGATCGTGCCG
>JBKPRH010000446.1:0-14025 GCA_046765795.1 Acidobacteriota bacterium
CCATTGACGCGCAGTTGCAGCCGCTTGTTCTGCGGATCGCCGAACTCGTCAGCGGTCACGACGAACGGCCCCATCGGGCAGAAGCCGTCGAGACTCTTGCCTTTGAACCATTGCATGTGCTGCGACTGGAGATCGCGCGCGCTCAGATCGTTGATGACGGTGTAGCCGAAGACGTGACCGAGCGCATCGGCCTTGACGATGTTGCGCCCGCTCTTGCCGATGATGACGCCGAGCTCGACTTCCCAGTCCACTTGCTGTGTGGCCTGACGATCGACCGCCACGTCATCGAAAGGCCCGCTGACAGTCGTCGGCGCCTTGGTGAAGATCACCGGGACCGTCGGAATCTTCATCTCACGGCCCCGCGCCTGCGAGCTTTCCTTCGCATGCGCGGCGTAGTTGAGGCCGAGACAGAACACGTTCTTGGTGGGACGCGGGATCGGCGCGTGCCAGCGCACCGTTGACGTCAGATGGCTATGCGCGGGCGTCGCTTCACGCCCGATCTCGGCCATGCGCGCCCACGCGTCGGGACCGCGCTGAATGAGATCGAGGAGCGTCGTCGGCGCGTCTGGCCAGGTTCGCGGTGCCGCGGTCCTGAGATCGACCAGGGTGTCACCGCGAAGCAGACCAAGGCGTGGCGCTGGGTCGAATCCCAGCGAAAACATGGCGTATTTCATCGAGTTGGAAGCGGGATGTGAGATGTCAGTCTGTTGAACATCGCTGTCCTCGGGAGTATACTCCGCGCGACTTCGCGGGCAGTGTAAGTGCCGCGAAGCGACTTCATGAGGTCCGCGTGCCTCGTGACGGCGGTATCGCGGACCGTTGTGCGCCAGCACAACGCACTTTCGGGGAGGCGGGGCTCCCTGATTCATAACAAGCGGGTACATCGTGAGGAGGGTCAGGATGGGACGTGCACTCCGGTCGTTGGTCAGCGGTCTGATCGTTGTGCTGTTGTGTGCGAGCACGGCGATGGCGCAGGCGACGGCCCAGATCACCGGCACCGTCAAAGATTCGAGCGGTGGCGTGCTTCCCGGCGCCAGCGTGACGGCGACGCAAACGGAAACCGGTTTCAAGCGCGAAGCAGTGTCTGATACCGACGGCCTCTTCATCCTGCCCAGTCTTCCGATTGGGCCCTATCGTCTCGAAGTCGCGCTTCAAGGATTCCGCACGTCGGTCCAGACCGGCATTGTTCTGCAGGTCAACGCCAATCCCAATGTGCCGGTCGTTCTCGAGATCGGCGCGGTGCAGGAAGCCATTACGGTCACCGCCAACACGCAGACGGTCGAGACGCGCGCACTGGGCATCAGCCAGGTGATGGAGAACAAGCGCATCGTCGAGTTGCCGCTCAACGGTCGCAACACCGCGGACCTTCTCGCGTTGCTTCCTGCGGCAGTGCCGCAGCCGCAGTTGAATGCGACGAGCCGCAGCATGGGCGGCAGCAGCGGCGGCCAGGCGTACTCGCTGGCCGGTGGGCTGGCATTCGGCGTCTCGTGGATTCTCGACGGCGCCATGCACAACAACCCGTACGACAACCTGAATCTGCCGTTGCCATTCCCTGACGCGATGCAGGAGTTCCGTGCCGAGACGAGCGCGATGACGGCGCAGAACGGCACCCACTCGGGTGGAGCGGTCAATGCGGTGACCAAGTCGGGCACAAACTCGTTCCGCGGCGACGTCTTCGAGTTCTTCCGTCATCACAGCATGAACGCCACGGATCCGTTCGCTGTCACCGATCGGAGCACGGGCAAGCGTAAAGATGACGGGTTGAAGCGCAATCAGTATGGCGTGACGATCGGCGGCCCGATCAAGACCGACAGCCTGTTCTTCTTCTACGGGTATCAGGGCACCAACACGACCGTGAACCCGACGGACAACCGCGCGTTCGTGCCGACGGCAGCGATGCTGCAGGGCGACTTCACGGCCTTCGCGTCAGCGCCATGTAACGCCGGAGTGGCGCGAGACCTGCGCCTTCCATTTGTCAACAACCGTGTCGATCCGGCGCTCTTCAGCCCGGCCGCGCTTCGGATCACGTCGCGACTGCCAACGACGAACGATCCGTGCGGCCTGGTGCAATACGGCCTGCCGAGCGAAACCGACGAATGGCAGCAGGTGGCCAAGGTCGATTTCACGATGAGCGAGCAGCACTCGCTGTTCGGCCGCTACATCGCCACGTCGCAGTTCACGCCGCCACCGTTCAGCCTGGAGGCGGCAGAGCAGAACCTGCTGGTGACGCGCATCGGCGGCCGCGACAACCTGGCTCAGACGCTCACGCTTGGCGAAAACTGGGTGATCAATTCGGGTACGTTGAACGCGATTCGCTTCGCCTACAACAACACCGATATCCATCGCACGAGCACCGACTTCTTCTCCGCTCCGGATGTCGGCATCAACATCTACAGCTACATGCCGAATTACATGTTGCTGGGGATCACCGGCGGCTTCCAACTTGGAGGAGGCACGGAAAGCGAATCCACCTTTACGACGCCGGCGTGGCAGATCAGCGATGACCTGACGCTCGTGCGTGGTGGACATCAATTCGGATTCGGTGGCACATACTCCAGCTGGAAATCGCTCTCGCTGGCCAACGTGCGCTCGCCCGGTCAGTTCACGGTTGACGGATCGGTCACGGGTCTAGGCCTGGCCGACTTCCTCCTCGGCAGGCTGGGCAACAACGGCCTTGTCCAAGCTGCGCCGAATACGCTCGACATGGAAGGCAAGTCGCTCGGTCTGTATGCGCAGGACACGTGGCGCCTCAACCCGCGCGTCACGTTGAATTATGGCTTGCGCTGGGAACCCTTCTTCCCGCAGCAGCTCGTGAACGGGGCCGTCTATCAGTTCGATCAAGCGCGATTCAATTCGGGCACGAGGAGTACCGTGTTCCCGAACGGTCCGGCGGGTCTCTACTTCCCGGGCGATCCTGGGTTCCCATCTCAGGCGGGGATGCTGACCGACTGGAACAACTTCGGCCCGCGCGTCGGCATGGCTTGGGACCCGACCGGTTCTGGCCGCACTTCGTTGCGCGCGGCCTACGGCCGTGCCTATGAGTTCGTGAACGCGCAGTTCCATCTCAATACGTCGGTCGCGCCGCCATGGGGCTCGGAAATACGCCTGAACAACCCGCCCGGAGGTCTCGACAATCCGTTCCTCGGCAGCGGGCAGAACAACATCTTCCCGGTCACGTTCGACCAGAATGCGCCGTTCTCGCTGAACGGTCCGTTCCTGTCCCTGACCAACGACCTCGTGGCGACGAATGTGGATTCGTTCAACGTCACGCTCGAGCGCCAGATCACGCAGCGATGGACGGCGTCGGTTGGCTACGTCGGCAGCCGTACGCACAACATCTGGGAATCGACGCCGCTCAATAACGCGCTCTTCATCCCTGTGCCGGGAACCGGCGCCGCGCCCAGCACTGCGAACACCAACAACCGTCGTCCGCTCATGGTGGCCGATCCGAACAACGGCCGTTACTATGGGCCTCTCGACCAGTACGTCAGCGATGGCAGCCAGAGCTACGACGGCATGCTGCTCTCAGTGCGCGGTTCCACCACACTCACTACAGTGACGGCGAACTACACATTGTCGAACTGCTACGGCTCGCCTGACGGCAACGGCGGCGGCACGACCAACGTCTCGGTCGGCTACAACAAGCCTGACGATCCTGGCTATGACGATGGCAATTGCACGGCGGACCGGCTGCACAACTTCTCGATGACGGCGAGCGTTATGTCGCCGCGCATGAACAACGCCGCACTGCGTGCGGCATTTTCGGACTGGCGGCTGGTCGGCGGCTTCCGTGCCGCGACCGGTCCGTGGTTGACGGTCTCGACCGGCGCTGACATCGCGCTCAACGGTCAGCTCGGCACGCAGCGCGGGGAGCAGATTCTCGACGATCCGTACGGCGATATGTCGATCAATCCCCTCAATGGGGGCAAACGGTTTCTGAATCCGCAAGCATTCAGGCAACCTACCGCGGGTACGTTGTCGTCCACGCAGCCGCGCAACAGCATTCGCGGCATGTATACGCGGAATCTGGACATGTCGCTGACGAGACTGATCCGGCTGGCCGGCACCCAGGCAATCGAGGTCCGCATCGATGCATTCAATGCGTTTAACTGGTTCCAGTGGGGGCAGCCGGCGACATCGTTGGCCAACCCGGGGACCTTCGGGCAGATCACGACTGCCGGTGCGCCGCGCGTGATGCAGCTGGGGATCAAGTACCAGTTCTAGAGAGGGGCGATCGCACCGACGCAGGTCGGTGCGGTCGCTCTTCGATATCGGTGCAATCGTTCTGACGTTTGTCAGTGCGATGGGACTGACGCGAGTCGGTGCAAGGCTTCTTCGATAGTCGGTGCGAGGGGCCTATCGCGGTCGGTGCAATCCCTCTTACGCTGGTCGGTGCGAGGGTTCTACGCTATCGGTGCAAGGCTTCTTCGATAGTCGGTGCGATCGGACTATCGCTTGTCGGTGCTAGGGATCTTCGCGTGTCGGTGCGAGAGGTCTAACGCTTGTCGGTGCGATCGGACTGTCGCTTGTCGGTGCAAGGAGCTATCGCGGGTCGGTGCAAGCCCACTGACGATAGTCGGTGCGAGGTCTCTTACGCTGGTCGGTGCGAGGGTTCTACGCTGTCGGTGCAAGGCTTCTTCGATAGTCGGTGCGATCGGACTATCGCTTGTCGGTGCTAGGGATCTTCGCGTGTCGGTGCGGAATTTGCCAGTTTCGACCGGTGGGTTGTTCGCAGATTCGGCTGCGTTCTCTGTCTTTCCCCTCAAGACTTCCCGATAAACGCCCAGGGCAGCATGCGTGCACTATGCTGCGCCACACGTGGCGCGCGTCATTACTCTTGCTGACAGTTTGGAAGGCGGGAGATCAACGGATTGACGCAACGCTCCCCGAAGCCCCCCGCAGCGAGAGCGAAGCGAGTTCGCACCGACATCGAAGAACCTTCGCACCGACAAGCGTTAGTTCCCTCGCACCGACAATCGTCAGGATCTTTGCACCGACCCGCGTCAGTGCCTTTGCAACGACCAGCGTAAGAACCCTTGCGCCGACTATCGTGAGTAGGCTAGCACCGACAAGCGATAGCTCCTTGCACCGACACGCGTCAGCGCCCTCGCACCGACGAGCGAAGCGAGTTCGCACCGACATCGAAGAACCTTCGCACCGACATCGAAGAACCTTCGCACCGACATCGAAGAAACCTTGCACCGACATCGAAGATCCCTTGCACCTACTAATGCGCGATCGGCGCCGCTGACGCTGCACTTGGCGCCGGAAGCCGCATGAACACTCGCATCGTCAGGATGACGGCCGTCGATACCAGCGCCGGGACTGCGGCGACCCAGAACAGTTGCTGCGGGGTCCATTGCTGCGCAAGCAGAACACCACCCAGATACGGCCCGATGATCGCCCCCGTGCGGCCGACGCCAAGCCCCGCGCCGACGCCGGTCGAGCGCAGATACGTCGGATAGAACGTGGCCGACAGCGCGTTGATGGCCGGCTGACCGCCAACCACACACCACCCCGCGACGAAGACGATCACGCCGAGCACGGGCAATGTGAGCCCGGGCTGGCCGATGAGGGCGATGCTCACCGTCGCCAGCGCAAAGGTCAGCCCCAGCGTCGGCAGGAATCCCCAGCGGGCGATCACCCACGCGAGGCCGAACGTCCCGATGAGTCCGCCGCCCTGCAGCACCGTCGCGATGAAATTCGCCGTCTGCAGGTTGTAGCCCATCCCGGTGACGATCGTCGGCAGCCAGTTGGACAGCGAATAGAGAATCAGGATGTTCGTGAAGTTGACGAGCCATAGCAGCAGCGTCGCCGGACCACGGCCCTCGTAGAAGAGATGCACGATCGGCACGCCGCTGCGGGTTTCCTCGTTGGCAATGAATCGCGTCGCGCTGTCGATCGCAATCCGGGGATCGAGCTGCCGGAGCCAGCGAGTCAGTTGATCGAGACCCTTCTTCTGAACCGCGAGGAACTGCAGCGATTCCGGCAGCCCCCACGCCATCAGGAGGCCGATCACGAGCGGGATTACGCCGCCGAAGTAAAACATCGATCGCCAGCCAAACGACGGAATGAGCCAGAGCGCGACGGCGCCGGCGAGCATCGCGCCGCCGGTGAAGCCGACGGTGATGCACATCATCAAGGTGACCTTGCGTCCCTTCGGGCTGAACTCGCCGATCAGCGCCGTGGCGTTCGGGATGATGCAGCCCATGGGGATGCCGCCGATGAACCGCAGCCAGAGCAGCTGCTCCATGGTCTGCGCATAGCCCGTGATAATCGTCATCACCGAGAACCACAACGTCGCGCCCACCAGGACCGGCCGGCGTCCGATCTTGTCGGCCAGCATGCTGAGAAGCAGCGCGCCGATCAGCACGCCGAAGTTGGCGGCAGCAAACACAGGACCGAGCTGCGAACCCGGGATCTTCCAATCGCGTACGAGGGCGGGGCCGACGTAACCCATCATCTGGACGTCGAAGCCGTCCATGATGAGCGAGATCATGCAGAGCGCGAACACGCGGATGTGGAGCGGTCCGATCTGACTGTTCTCGAGCACCTCGCCGATGTTGATCGTCCTGGCCGCCGGTTGGGTCATCGTTCGCTCCCAGGCCGCTTGCAAACGGCCTCTACGTGTGCCATATCAGACTTTGCGAATCCGAACCCGCGCAGTATACTCGCCCGGCGGTCCACGCGCCGCGTAACGGCCGTCCTCTCAGAGAGTTCAAGCGATGAAATACCTCGGGTTGGTGGTGGGAAGCTGCATCGCGATCGCGCTGTCGAGCGAACCGGCTGCGGCGCAAGTCGATCTCTCTGGGGAGTGGACGCCGGTACGTGCCGAAGACAACGTTGGAAATCCCGAGCTCGGTGACTGGGTGGGCATTCCGATGAACGACGCCGCGCGAATGCGGTCGTCAGCCTGGGACGCCTCGATCTACACGCTGCCCGAATGGCAGTGCCGTCCGCACGGCAGCGCCTACATTTCACGGGGACCCTCGCAACTCAAGATCTCGAAGGAAGTCGACCCGGTCTCCCGCGAAACGACCGCATGGCATCTCGAGTGGCTGCGATCGGTTGATCGGCCGATCTACATGGACGGCCGTCCACATCCCTCACCGAACGCCCAGCACACCTGGGCCGGGTTCTCGACCGGCGAATGGATCGGCGACACGCTGCGCGTGCGGGTGACGCACCTGAAAGAGGAGTATCAGCGCCGGAACGGCGTCTTCCACAGCGACGAGATCGAAGTGACGCAGTATCTGATCCGCCGCGGCAACTATCTGACCTTCCTCGTGATCGCCTATGACCCGGTGTATCTCACCGAGCCGCTGGTTCGCAGCACGGAATACCAGCTCGCGCTGAACCAGCAGATTCCGCCGTATCCATGCACGGTGGTGACCGAAGTGGATCGGCCGCGAGGAGTGGTTCCGCACTATTTGCCCGGCACGAATCCCGACGTCAGCTGGTTCGCCAAGCGCTACAACATCCCGCTCGACGTCGTGATGGCCGGCGCGGGGAACATGTATCCCGAGATTCGATCGAAGATTCCGCGATCGCGCGGCGGCCTCGGCCCGGAGAGCAAATGACCGCGCGAGCACTGACGATGGCCGGAGCTCTGTCGGTGATGGCGCTCGTCGTGTCGTTACCAGTCGGCGCACAACAGCGGCCCGACGCGCAGCCGTCGAGAACAGCCAGCGTGCAACCGTCGAAGTTCACCCGTGCACCGATGACGCAGGCGCCGCCGTCGGGTGAAGTCGAAGTCCTTCCAGTTCGCGCCAATGTCTACGCGCTCTTCGGCGCCGGCGCCAACATCGTCGTGTCGGTGGGCAACGACGGCGTGCTGATCGTCGATGCCGGACGCGCGGAGATGAGCGACAAGGTGCTCGCGGCGGTGCAGCGCCTGCAGCGCGAATGGACCGTGCGGAACGAACCGAAGCCGCTCGGCTTCGGGGCGGAAACGCGATCGTCAGTGTCCGAGCGGCACATCACCGCGCCGCCCAAGCCGATTCGCTACATCCTCAACACCAACGCCGATCCGGATCACGTCGGCGGCAACGAGAAGCTGCGCAAGGCTGGTCACACATTCACCGGAGGCAACGTCGCGGGCAATATCGCGGACGCGACCGAAGGGGCTGCGATTCTCGCTCATGAAAACGTGCTGTCGCGGATGGCGCAAGGCGAGGGGCAGGCGGCGGTGCCCGCAGACGCGCTGCCGACCGATGCCTACTTCGTCGACTTCTACAAGCTGAGTCACTACTTCAACGGCGAAGGCATCCAGCTCTTTCACATGCCGAAGGCGCACACCGATGGTGACTCGATCGTCCACTTGCGAGGCACCGACGTCATCGCCATGGGCGATTTGATGTCGACCGGGTCGTATCCGGTGATCGACGTGGCCAAGGGTGGAACGATCAACGGCGTGATCGAGGGCCTGAATCGCGTGCTCGACATGTCGATCGCCGAGTTCCGTCTCGAGGGCGGCACGCTGATGGTGCCGGGACATGGACGTCTCGTCGATTCAGCGGATGTCGCCTACTACCGCGACATGCTGACCATCATTCGCGACCGTGTCGAGGATCTCGTCAAGAAAGGCCGAACCCTCGAACAGGTGAAAGCAGCGAACGTCAGCGGCGACTACGACACGGAATACGGGTCAACGACTGGTTCATGGACGACCGCGAATTTCATCGAAGCGGTTTACAAGAGCCTCAATGAGGTCCGGCTGAAGCCGGACACTACACGCGAAAAAGTTCCAGTGAAGCCGGACACGACACGGAAGCCGGACACGACGCGCAAGGCACCTGCGCCGGCAAAAAAACCATGAAGCGCGTGTGGATCATTCCGGTCTTGCTGATCGTCGCGGCGGCGCCGCTCGCTGCTCAACGTGGTGGTCGTGGCCAGGGCGGCGCACCCGTGTCCGCGCAAGCATCGGCACCACTCGATCTCACGGGTCAGTGGGTATCACTCGTTACCGACGACTGGCGATGGCGCATGGTCTCGCCGCCGAAAGGCGATGTGCTGTATCTGCCGGTGAACGACGCCGGGCGCAAGGTGGCGGAGCAGTGGGATCCCGCGAAGGATCAAGCAGCGGGCGAGGCCTGCAAAGCGTACGGCGCTGGCGGCATCATGCATTGGCCTGGACGTCTTCGTATCAGTTGGGAGAACGAGAACACCCTGAAGCTGGAGACTGACACAGGGCAGCAAACGCGTGTCTTCAACTTCGGCAATCCGCAGGCGCCCACCGGTGAACCGACGTGGCAAGGGGTCTCGAGCGCTGCGTGGGAATTGCCCGGCGGTGGACGCGGACGACGCGGCGGCGGCGCTGGCGCTGAAGGTGGTTCGGCGCTTCGGCCGGGATCATCGATGCGCGTCACGACGACTCGCATGCGCCCTGGCTATTACCGTCGCAACGGTGTGCCGTACGGCGCGAACGCCTCGATGACCGAGTGGTTCACCACGATCACCGAGCCGGACGGTAACACGTATCTGGTAGTGACGAACATCCTCGAGGATGCGCAATATCTGAACGGCCCCTACGTGCGCACGGTCCAGTTCAAGAAGGAAAACGGAACCGCCGGGTGGAACCCGACACCGTGCACCACTCCCTAAGCGCAGGCAGTAGGGCGAGAGGACATCGATGAAATTTTGCAGGTTTGGTGACGAACGACTGGGACTGGTTGAGGGCGACATCGTGCGCGATGTCACCGCGGCCCTCGATGTATTGCCGCGGTATACCTACCCGTTCCCGCAGCACGACATCTTCATAGCGAATCTCGAGGCGGTGACCACACGCGTGCGCGCGATCGCGAAGGAGGCGCCATCGGTGCCCCTCGACAGCGTGACCCTGCTCAGCCCGGTCGCCAATCCGGGCAAGATCATCGCCGCGCCGGTCAACTATCAAAAGCATCTCAACGAGGTGCGCGACAACCCACAGTTGCACGGCAACAATCCCGGTAACACCTTCACGATTCAGACGGCGGGTCTGTTTCTCAAGGCAACGAGCTCGCTCGTCGGACCGGGACAGGGCATCGTCGTCCGCTGTGCTAAGCGACGCACCGATCACGAAGTGGAGCTCGCGGTGGTGATCGGCCGTACGGCGAGCCGCGTGAAACGTGACGAAGCGCTGTCGTATGTCGCCGGGTACTCGATCGGTCTCGATATCTCGATTCGCGGCAGCGAAGACCGCAGCTTCCGCAAGTCGCCGGATTCGTACAGCGTGCTTGGGCCGTGGCTCGTCACTGCTGACGAGATCCCCGACCCTGGCGTGCTCGATCTCCAGATCACTGTCAACGACGAGCAGCGTCAGCACTCGAACACGAAGTACATGATTCTCGGGGTGCCCGAGCTGATCGAGCTCGCGTCGGCGTTCTATACGCTGCAGCCCGGCGATCTACTCTTCACCGGCACACCTGAAGGCGTGAGCCCGATTCAGGCCGGTGATCGTATCGTCGCGACGATCGACAAGATCGGGACGATGAGTGTGGCCACCAGGGCCGACGCGACGAGAGCCGCCTCCGAGATGAGCGGCGCGACCGCGTAGGCAGGGACACCGACCCATGGATGGCGCGAGCACCACGTTCTTCACCAAGCCGTCGCTCACTCCCGAGCGCAAGGAGTTCTACGAGCGCCTGAACGAGCGTGGCGCGGCGCCGCTCTGGGAAGTGCTCGGTGCGATCATTCCGCCAGAGCCACGTCCTGAGGCCGTGCCGGTTCTGTGGCACTACGACGATCTGCGTCCGCTGTTGATGGAAGCGGGCCGGCTGCTCACCGAGAAAGAAGCCGAGCGGCGCGTGCTGATACTGGAGAATCCAGGGCTTCGCGGCCGTTCGCGTGCGACCAGCAGTCTTTACGTTGGGTTGCAGTTGATTCTTCCGGGCGAGGTGGCGCGCTGTCATCGTCATGCGACGGCGGCGCTGCGCTTCGTGATCGAGGGCAGTGGCGCGTACACGGCGGTCGAAGGCGAGCGAACCCAAATGAGCCCGGGCGACTTCATCCTCACCCCATCGTGGACGTATCACGATCACGGCAACCCCGGTGACGAGCCAACCGTGTGGCTCGACGGGTTAGACATCCCGATCGTGAACCTGTTCGACACGAGTTTCGCCGAGCACTATCCAGGTGAGATTCAGCCGAACACCATTCCCGACGGTGACTCGCTCTATCGATACGGCGCCAACATGCTGCCGGTCGATTTTTCGCCCTCGCGGCCCTCGTCGCCGATTTTCAACTATCCGTACTCACGCAGTCGCGAGACGCTGGAGGAGATTCGGCGTTCGGGACCGCTGCACGAGTGCCACGGCATCAAGATGCGCTTTGTGAACCCGGCGACCGGCGGGTACCCGATGCCGACGATCGGCGCGTTCATGCAGTTGCTGCCCAAAGGCTTCCGCGGTACGCCGTATCGCCAAACCGACGCGACGATCTTCGTTGTCGTCGAAGGCCATGGCCGCACGCGGATCGGTGACACGAGCTATTCGTGGGGACCGCGCGACATCTTCGTCGCACCATCATGGGCGCCGCTCTCGCACGAAGCCCAGGACGATGCGGTGCTCTTCAGTCTGTCGGATCGCCCGGCGCAAAAGGCCCTTGGCTTGTGGCGGGAACAAGTCCCGATTCGCTAAATGACCTCTGTGCCTCAGTGCCTCTGTGTGTCGTGGTGTAGTGAATGACAGCCCCTCGTACCTACCGCATCGGTCAGATCGTTCCCAGCTCGAACACGACGATGGAGACGGAGATCCCGGCGATCCTGCGCGGCCGGGAATCGGTCGAGCCGGAGCGCTTTACCTTCCATTCCAGTCGCATGCGGATGAAGAAGGTGACGAAGGAAGAACTCGCCGCGATGGACGCCGACTCGGATCGCTGCGCGGCGGAGCTGGCCGACGCGCGCGTGGACGTCCTCGGCTATGCCTGCCTCGTCGCGATCATGAGCATGGGGAAGGGCTATCACTGCCAGTCGCAGGATCGTCTGCAGAAAGTGACCGCACGCGAAGGTGCTCCCGCGCCCGTTGTCACCAGCGCCGGCGCGTTGGTCGACGGTCTGCGAACGCTGAAGGCCAGGAAGATCGCGATGGTTGCGCCCTATGTGCAGTCGCTCTGCACGATGGTGGCCGAGTACATCGAGCACGAAGGCATCGAAGTCGTCGATCGCATCGCCCTCGAGATTCCCGACAACCTCGAAGTCGGACGACGCGATCCGATGGCGCTGGTCGACATCTACAAACGGCTGAAGCTGGATGGCATCGACGCGCTCGTCCTGTCGTCGTGCGTGCAGATGCCGTCGCTCGCCGCGATCCCGATCGTCGAGCAGGAATGCGGGCTGCCGGTGGTTTCGGCCTCGGTGTGCACGACGTATCAGATGCTGCAGAAACTTGGATTGAAGACGTACGCGCCCAACGCAGGCGCATTGTTATCGGGTCGGTATTAATTCATTCGCGTGCGAGGTCCCATGAACCCTGTTCGTTCAGTGGTCTCGGCGGTCTTCTTCTTACTCATAGCGTTCACGGCAGTTCCGGCGTCAGCCCAGATCGACTTCTCCGGCGAGTGGGCTCCTCGCTTCTGGGAGGATCAGCCGGAGCGTGTCCCCGGTCCGGAGCTTGGGGACTATCTCGGCATTCCGATCAGCGAAGCGGCGCGTATGCGCGCCGATACGTGGGACGCCTCGATTCAAACACTCCCTGAGTGGCAGTGTCGTCCGCACTCGGCCGACTACATCTGGCGCGGGCCGTCGAACTTGCGCATCTCCAAAGAAGTCGATCCGGTCTCGCGCGAGATCACGGCGTTCCACGCCGAGTGGCTGCGTTCAGTTGACCGCGCGATCTATCTCGATGGCCGTCCGCATCCGCCCGCAGACGCGCTGCACACGTGGGCGGGATTCTCGACGGCGAAGTGGGACGGCGACATGCTCACCGTCACCGTCACGCATCTGAAGGAAGGGTATCTGCGGCGCAACGGACTGCCACGCAGCGACAAGGCGACGCTCACCGAGCATTGGATTCGCAACGGCGACATCCTGACGGTGATGACGATTGTGAATGACCCGGTCTATCTCACCGAGCCGTTCGTTCGCACGACGGACTACGAGCTGGATTTGCGACAGCAGGTGCCGCCGTATCCGTGTGGTGTCGTGCAGGAAGTCGATCGCAAGAAGGGCGAGGTGCCGAGTTTTCTGCCGGGTACCAACCCGTACATGACGGAGTTCGCCACGAAACACAAGCTGCCTGCCGATGCGACGCGTGGCGGCGCTGACACGATGTATCCGGACTTTCTCGCCAAGGGGCGCACGTCGCCGATCGCGCCGCCGGTTGCGCCGGCTGCGGCGACATCGACGCCCGGCATTCAAATCCTGCCGGTGCGCGGCAACGTCTACATGCTGCTCGGGGCCGGAGGCAACATCACCGTCTCGGTCGGACGCGACGGCGTGCTGATGGTCGATGCCGGTCGTGCGCAGATGACGGACCAAGTGCTCACCGCAATCCGCCAACTGCAGAACGATCTTGATCTACGCGACAGGCCGCTCGGCAGCGGCGCGGAAACGCGATCGAGCGTGGCGAGCCGCAACACCGAGCCGCCGGCCAAGCCGATTCGCTACATCGTCAACACCAGTGCCGATCCCGATCACGCGGGCGGCAATGAGAAAGTGCGCATGGCCGGCCGTACGTTCACCGGCGGCAACGTCGCCGGCAACATCGCCGATGCCGGTGAAGGCGCCGCGATTCTCGCGCACGAGAACGTGCTGCAGCGACTGCTCGAGCCAGAAGCGGGAGAGCAGAAGGCGCCGCCCGACGCGCAGCCAACCGACACCTACTACACCGACTCGATGAAGCTGAGTCACTTCTTCAACGGGGAAGGGATTCAGTTGATTCATCAGCCGTCGGCCCACTCCGAGGGCGACAGCCTCGTGTGGTTCCGCGGCTCAGACATCATCGCCGCGGGTGACATCTATTCGACCGTGTCGTATCCGGTGATCGACGTGAAGCATGGCGGCACCATCAACGGCGTCATCGACGGACTGAATCGCATCCTCGATCTCTC
>JBKPRH010000447.1:0-24742 GCA_046765795.1 Acidobacteriota bacterium
GCAACGATACGCTCGACGACAGAACGCCGCGGGCAAGTGTTCGTCGGGCGAGCAGGCCTCGGTCTCGCGTCTGTCGATACGCCCGCCGACATCTGGTTTGCAGGAGATACAGGTCGCGCGCGTGGGATGCCGTTGCGTGCACATCCGCTGATGACGGGCGGACAGATCCGCGTCGAGCAAATCGGGCGACAGGTGATCTACTCCTCCGGTGAAACGCAGCGATGGTGGGCCGCCAAAGCCGGCGTGAGGTTGGGTGCCGCTGCGTTTGTCGATGTCGCGCACACCGATCGCCGGGCCGTGGCTCGTGCGCGGAATGACGTGGATGTTGGCCTCGGCGCGAGACTGGCGGTGCCGGGCGTCATCGGCACCATTCGGATCGATGTTGCGAAAGGGCTACGAGATGGTGCGGCCGCCTTGTCGTTTGTGTATGACCCCTGAGCGATCGCTTCTGGCATGGAGTCTGCTCACCGACTCCGTCATGCCTCTGTTTCTGGTTGTGTTGTGTCTCCTCGCGGTCACATCGTGCGACGAGCAGAATCCCGTCGGTCCGAGCGTCGGGATGAACGAGAGGTTTACGCTGGCGCCTGGCGAGGTCGCGACCGTGCGCGACGTGGACCTGAACGTACAATTCGTGGACGTCACGGGCGATTCAAGATGCCCCGCTGATGCGATCTGTATCCAGGGTGGCGATGCGCTGGTCAATATTCGAGTGCTCGACAACGGCGCCACGTCTGCGTACGAGTTACACACAGGCGACTCCAGCCGCGCGACGGTAACGCACAAACAAGTCCGCATCGCGCTCGTCGAGCTGGCGCCGTATCCGTTCAGCAGCCGCACGATCGCGCCCGGCGAGTATCGCGCCACGTTGACCGTCACTCGATAAGTAGAGCGCACGCTTCAGCGTGCGCGTGATGTAGGGAGCATCGACATGGAACGCCGCGCCCTCGTCGGAGGCAGCCTCCTCGCGAGTCTCTCAACGCTGATGTCGCCAGCCGCTGTTGCCGAGGCCGGTGCTGAGTCCGCGGCAGCCGCTGGAGATCTCGAAGGCGTCTCCGATTCGATCGATGAACTGCGCCGGACGTTCGAACGCCAGTTCGCGAGCGTCTACTCCGACAAGTGGCAGGGCGTGACGAGGATCCGGCAGCAACAGCACACGTGGATGCGCTCGACGCAGAAGTATCCGGACTTCATCGAAATCGGACTCGACGTGTGGGACAACATCTACGACTGGCACGTCGTCCACCAGCAGCCGGTGAACATGACACGAGGGTCAGACGGTCGCTACACGATGGTGTTCATGTACACGACGCTGCTGCTCCGGCCGGATCAGGCACCGGACTTCGTGGGCTTCGCCTTCGATGCCGATACGCGGACGAGGACCAGGGAATAGTTACTTCGGCTGTTCGCAGGGCTCGCCGCTGAGCACGGATAACAGCACGAGTAGCCGACTCCCTCGCTTCGAGAAACTGTGCGACGTGCCGCGCGGGACCGAGGCGAATCCGTTCAGCCCGAGCTTCGTCTCCTTGCCGTTCAGCATCAACGTCCCCTCGCCGCCGAGCACGTAGTAGATCGCATCGGCATTCTCGTACAGACGCTCCGGCATCGATTCGTTCAATTGAATCATCGCCGCGCGCTGGTTGCCGCTGCATGAGAGCAGCGTCTCGCGACGCGGCTGCTTACCGACGTACTCCTTCTCGAGGAGATCGCCAATCGCATAATTGACCGGCTGGCCTTTGGGTCCCGCAGCCGCAGTGGTCGGAGCCGGCGCCGGCGCTTCCTTCACGATCACCTTCGGCTCTGGTGCCGCAGTGAGCGTCACGTCCACGTCGGCGATCTGTCCTGGACGGACGGTCACTTCCTTTTCGAACGCGGTCACTTTGTCGCCGGTGAAGCGCAACCGATAGGTTCCGGCCTGCAGTCCAGGGAAACTCACTTGCCCGCTGCCGTTCGTTTCGCCACTGCGTTCGGTGGGTCCCATGAGCTCGACCTGCACGCCCCCAATTGTCGCGCCCTGTGGATTGGCGACGGTGATCGCCATCCCTGATCGCGTAGAGGTCGTCGCTGGGGCGCGGCGCGGAGCGGGTGTCGTCCCCGCGGGTTTTTGCGTCGCGGGTGCGGGAGGCGCTGGGGTCTGTGTTGCCGGCGCAGCGGCGGGTTTCTGCGTTGCAGGTGCCGGTGATTGGGCGTACAGGCCCATTGTCACGACGTTCGCCAGGAGAAAACTGATCAAGAGCACATTCCGCATAAGCAGCATTATCGTGTGATCGGTGGGTATAATCCCAGACGGCCGCCAGGGGTATCCCCGAGAGACCAGCGAAGCGCAGGCGATAGCCAGCGCCGGGATTGAGAAAAACCCTTGGAACCTGATCCGGTTAAAACCGGCGTAGGGAGCGCGGCGAGATCGACCCCGCCCGTGACCCGCCGATTCCCGTGCCAAGAGGAAGAGCAGGGCTCCGATGATCGACTTCGCATCCGCATATCCAAACTCCCGCAAGGTATACGACGAACGGCCAGTTTCGCTGACGGCCGGTGGCGAAAATGTCACCCTGCACGTGCCCATGCGTGAGGTCGCGCTCAGCGGCGGCGAGCCGTCGATCCGTCTCTACGACACGAGCGGCCCTCAGGGACATAACGTACGCGAAGGTCTGCCGAAGCTGCGAGCGCCGTGGATCGCAGCGCGACGCGCGACCGGTCACGTCGGGACCCAGCTCTACTACGCCCGTCGTCGCGAAATCACGCCCGAGATGGAGTTCATCGCGGCACGCGAGGGCCTCCCCGCCGAGTTCGTGCGCGCCGAAGTCGAACGCGGCCGCGCCATCATCCCGTCGAACATCAATCATCTCGAGCTCGAGCCGATGATTATCGGCCGCAACTTCCTCGTCAAGATCAACGCCAACATCGGCAACTCCGCTGTGCGTTCGTCGATCGAAGACGAGGTCGAGAAGCTGCAGTGGGCGACGCTGTGGGGCGCCGACACGGTCATGGATCTGTCGACGGGAAAGAACATCCATGAAACGCGCGAGTGGATCATCCGCAACTCGCCGGTGCCGATTGGCACTGTCCCGATCTATCAAGCGCTCGAGAAGGTCGGTGGCCGTCCCGAGGATCTGACCTGGGAGGTCTATCGCGACACGCTCATCGAGCAGTGCGAGCAGGGTGTCGACTACTTCACCGTACACGCCGGCGTGCTGCTTCGCTATATCCCCATGACGGCGCGCCGTGTGACCGGCATCGTCTCGAGAGGTGGGTCGATCCTCGCGAAGTGGTGTCTCGCGCACCACAAAGAAAATTTCCTGTACACGAACTTCCGCGAGATCTGCGAGATCATGCGCGCCTACGACGTGTCGTTCTCGCTGGGCGACGGTCTGCGTCCAGGTTCGATCGCCGATGCGAACGATGAACCGCAGTTCGCCGAGCTGAAGACCCAGGGTGAGTTGAACCGGATCGCCTGGGAGTACGACGTGCAGGTGATGAACGAAGGGCCGGGCCACATCCCCATGCATCTCATCAAAGAGAACATGGAGAAGCAGCTCGAATGGTGCGCCGAAGCGCCGTTCTACACGCTGGGCCCGCTGACCACCGACGTCGCACCCGGATACGACCACATCACGTCGGCCATCGGCGCGGCGATGATCGGCTGGTACGGCACAGCGATGCTGTGCTACGTCACACCGAAGGAACACCTCGGCCTGCCGAATCGCGACGACGTGAAAGCGGGCGTGATCGCGTACAAGATCGCCGCGCATGCCGCGGACCTCGCGAAGGGGCATCCGCGTGCGCAGGCGTGGGACGATGCGCTGTCGAAGGCACGATTCGAATTCCGCTGGCAGGATCAGTTCAATCTGGCAATGGACCCCGTCACCGCGCGCGCGTATCACGACGAAACGCTGCCGGCTGATGGTGCGAAGGTCGCGCACTTCTGCTCGATGTGTGGACCGAAGTTCTGCTCGATGGAACTGACCCAGCAGATTCGCGACGCTGGGATGCAGGAGAAGTCGGTCGAGTTCAGAAAGGCCGGCGAAATTTACGTGAAACAGTAGGATCCTTCGGTTCGCTCGTGGCGTCTTACTGAGCGTGTAGAGGCGGGGTCTTCAAACCCGCCTCTGTCTTGAGCGCTACGTAGAGGCGGGTCTTCAGACCCGCCTTTGTTTTTGGAGTTGATATGTCCATCCGAGCCGTCAAAAAGGTCGTCGCTTCGAAACCCACTCTCGAAGGCGCCGGCGTCAAGCTGCGCCGTGCATTCGGATTCGGCGACACCACCGAATACGACCCGTTCCTGTTGTTCGACGATTTCCGCAACGATCGTCCCGACGACTATCTCGCTGGGTTTCCGTGGCACCCGCACCGCGGCATCGAGACGATCACCTACGTGCTGGCGGGTACGGTCGAACACGGCGACAGTCTCGGCAACCGCGGGAGTCTCGGCGCTGGTGACATCCAGTGGATGACAGCGGGAAGCGGCATCCTTCATCAGGAGATGCCGAAGGGTGATCAGGCCGGCCGCATGCACGGCTTTCAGCTCTGGTCGAATCTGCCTGCGTCGCTCAAGATGACGGCGCCGCGCTATCAGGACGTGCAGGGCAAGGACGTCCCCGAAGTGGTGGACGACGACGGGACGACGGTGCGCGTCGTGTGTGGATCGTTCTGGGGCAAGAGCGGACCGGTGGAAGGCGTCGCGTCGGATCCGCGATACCTCGATATCTTCGTGCCGCCTGGTCTGCGCAAGGTCCTGCCGATCGAGACGTCACGGCATGCGTTTGCGTACGTCTTCCAGGGATCAGGCACGTTCCGCGATGCGTCCTCGCCGCGCGCAGTCCAGACCGATATCGTCGGCACCGGCGTCGAGCGTCCTGATTTCATCGGGAACCGATCGATGGTGCTGTTCGATCAGGGCGACGAGATCGTGGTGCAGGCCGGCGACGAAGGCATCAGGTTCCTCCTGGTATCGGGCAAGCCGATCGAAGAACCGGTCGCCTGGTATGGACCGATCGTGATGAACACGCAGCACGAGTTGCGAGTGGCGCTCGACGAATTGAGTCGCGGAACCTTCATTAAGTAGTGTCCGGCTTTAGCCGGACCTCACCTTTCCCCAAGACTGGACTCTCGTCGTCTGCCATATCAAAATAGCGCGCGTCTAAGGAATCGCTTTCGAGGAGCACGCCATGACGCACGTCGATCGACGGGATTTTCTGGGCTGGAGCGCGTTAGCCGCGGCCGGTCTCTGTGCTGAAGGACTGTTCGCGCCCGCATGGGCCCAGGACATACGCGGTCTGCCGATGACCGCCGCCGTGCAGACGGCCTCCGGACGATTGCGAGGCGTCGTCCGATTTGGCGTGAATCAATTCTGGGGCGTGCCGTACGCGGCATCGACGGCTGGTGCGAATCGGTTCATGCCGCCGGCGAAGGTCGCGCCGTGGAGCGGTGTGCGCGACTGCTTCCAGGTCGGAAATCGATCGCCGCAGGATCCCGACGGTCCGATCTCCGAAGTGTTCGCGCTCGATCGACAGGAGCCGATGGGTGAGGACTGCCTCAATCTGAATGTGTTCACACCGGCGCTCGGCAGTGGCAATCGCCCGGTCATGGTGTGGCTGCACGGCGGCGGCTTCTCGGGCGGTTCCGGCAACTGGCTGCTGTACGAAGGCACCAACCTCGCGCGCAAGGAAGACGTGGTCATGGTGTCCGTGACGCATCGTCTGAATCTGTTTGGCTTCCTGTATCTCGCCGATCTTGGTGGTGGTGAGAAGTGGGCCAATGCCAGCAACGCCGGCATGCAGGACATCGTCGCGGCGCTCGCGTGGATCAAGGAGAACATCGCCGCGTTTGGCGGCAATCCCAACAACGTCACGGTCTTCGGTCAGTCCGGCGGCGGCAGCAAGGTCACGACGCTGATGGCGATGCCGTCGGCAAAGGGTCTGTTCCATCGCGCGATCGCGATGAGTGGTGCTCAGGTGCGCGGCACCACACGGGAGAATGCGACACGCGGTGCCGAGCAGTTCCTCGCCAAGCTCGGTCTGAAACCGAATCAGCTCGATCGTCTCGAATCGCTGACGTTGAAGCAGCTGCAGGATGCGTACTACGCAGAACCGCGGATTCAGGGTCTCGCGAGCGGTCCGGTCGTCGACGGAAAATCGCTGCCGCGCGATCAATGGTCTCCAGACGCTCCGGCCGTGTCGGCCGATGTGCCGCTCATGATGGGCTCCACCGAAACCGAGGACGCGTGGAATGATCCACCACCACCGCTCCAGATGTCCGAGGACGAGATGCTCACGCGCGTCAAGCGCATCGTCCGCAACGACGAGGCGAAGGCGCGAGACATGGTGGCGCTCTATCGGAAGACGCATGCGGGGATCAGCAACACTGACGTGTGGCTGATCATGAACGCCGATAACACGCGGCGTGCGAACGCGCAGCTGCTCAATGAGCTGAAGACGGCGCAGGGGAAAGCGCCTTCGTACCTGTACTACTTCTCGTGGCGATCACCAGTGCACAAGGGCCAGATGAAGTCGTACCACACGCTCGACATTCCGTTCGCGCTGTACAACATCGATCAGGCGGCGTCGATGACCGGTGCCATGCAGGACCGTTACGCGCTGGCGCACAAGATGAGTGCCGCGTTCGCGTCGTTCGCGCGCACGGGCAATCCGAACCACGCGGATCTTCCCAACTGGCCGGCGTTCAACACTCGCGCGTATCCGACGATGGTGTTCGGGAACGAGTGCAAGGTGATGAACGATCCGAATCGCGAGGAGCGGCTTGCGCTGAAAGCCATCCGCGAACTCGGCACGACCTCCACCACCACCGCTCAATAACGGGCGTTCTTCAGGTTGTTCAATTCTCGAAGCAGCCGCCGTCGATACCACATCGCGGCGGCTGCCGCGAGCGGCGTCGCCAGAAACAGAAAGACGAGGACCGCCGGCCGCATGAGGAATTCGGTGACGCTCGACTCCGCACGATAGTAGTAAAGCCAAATCAAGTCGAAGGTGAGAATAAGGACGTACAGCGCGGCCTGAATCCAGATCGCCTGAAGCCTTCGCACGCAGCGCAGGATCGAGATTTCGACGAATGCCGCAGTCGTCGTCGTGACTGGCTGCCACGTGCCCCGACTCAGCAGCAGTGATGCCGTCCACGCGATGGCGAGGAACAGCCACACCGCGATCGCGAGCACAGTGACATCTGTCCGAGATGCGGCGAGTGCCCATGTCGTCGCGCCTCCACCCATCACCAGCGTCGTGACGATTTCAGCGATCCGTCCGAGACGCATCTTCCGCGTCCTGGCCTCAACGGCTTTGGCGAGGTCCGGTGGCACAGTCTCCTGCGTGCGCCACTGGCGCCGCCACTGTTCGAGCTCGAGATCGATCTCCTGCATCGTCATCCCTCTGAGCCGCGCCCGCAGCATCTGGCGCGCGCGCGTCAGGCGCGCGCCTACGTTGGTTTCGGAGATGCCGAGGACCTCGGCGATCTCGCTGTAACTGAGTCCCTCGAGCATGAGTGTCACAACCTGGCGGTGAATCACCGGGAGCTGCTGAATGGCCTCGAGCAAGCGGCGCCCTTGCTGTTCGGCCGAAAGAGTTTCTTCAGGATTGGGTCGATGGTCTTCGATGTCCAGTTCCTGGTCGGCGTCGTCGCTCGGCAACTGCCGTCGTGTGATGTAGGCGATCGCGCGATTGTGCGCGATGCGGAAGATGAACGTGCGCTCGGAGCACTCGCCGCGAAAGCGGGGAAGCGCGCGCCAGATCGCGACGACGATGTCCTGCAGCAAGTCGTCGCGATCGGCAGGGGCGTTGACATAGCTGGCGGCGAGCCGGGCGAGCGCGCTCCCGTGCGAGCCGAGCAGCGCGTTCAGTCGCTGCTCGAGCTCCTCCGCCGACATCGAGGCCCACGCGATGGTGCCCTCAGCGCTCACGCTAGGCCGCGGCGATCTCGCTTCGGCTCATGACGCGACCCGCAGCCAATAGCACGGCGGCTGCGGCCGCGAGCGTAAGAAACGCAAGCGCAACCGCCTGCAGCAGTGAAACGGCGTGGCCGCGTAGCGCTTCGCCGATCAGCGCCTGCGGACCGATCACTGGGATCGCGAACCACCACTGTCCGATCGTGCCCGGAAAGAAGACGAGGAACATGCCGGTCATCATCGGGACGAGAGTGACGATCGACAGACGGGCTTGCGCGTCCTTCAGCGTCCGTGAGGCGACACCGGTCAGCAGATGGAGCGCAGCGCCAAGTAGTGCGACTGGGATGAGACCGCAGATCATCCACAGCAGCATCGGGCCGGTCGTTCCCGCTGGCGGCTCGATGCCGCTCCACTCGAACACCGCGGTGAAGCCCGCAAGCGTGACCACGAGTCCGGCGACCGCGAAGACGGCCACGGCGATCCACTTGCCGATCACAAGTTGCAGCGACGAGATGGGATTCAGCAGGAGAGGCACGAGCGATCCGCGGTCGCGCTCGCCGGCTGTGGCGTCAAGCGCCAGATACATGCCGCCGGTGAATGCGGCGACAAGCGCGAACACGGACATCATGCTGAGCAACAACGGCGCACCGCCCTTCGCCGCTGCCGGTGATTGAGCCACGAGCAGGATCACGACCGGACCCATCAGCGAATAGATCGCGGCGGATCGCAGTGAACGGTAGTCGCGAAGGTGGTCGCGAGTCTCTTTGAGCGCAACCGTCATCCAGCCAGACATGTCGCCTCCTCTTCGTGACCAGTCAGCGCCAGAAACGCCTCCTCGAGCGTGCGGCATTTTGTCTGTCTGCAGAGATGCTCGGGTTTGCCGTGTGCGACGGTGCGTCCGCGCGAAATGATGACGACGCTGTCACACAGTGCGCTGACGTCGTGAATGAGATGACTCGAGAACAGGATGCAGACGCCGTGCTCGCGCATGCGCGACAACGTGTTCTTGAACGCGCGGGCGCTCGGCACATCAAGACCGTTGGTCGGCTCATCGAGAATCAGGTTTCTCGGTTCGTGGACGATGGCACGCGCAAGAGCGACCTTCATGCGCTCGCCTTGTGAGAAGCCGTGCGTTCGCCGAGCGGCAAGCGATTCGATCCCCACTGCGGCAAGCGCACGCTGGACACGTCGCGTCAAGTCGCCGCCGCTGAATCCTCTCAGCGCGCCGTAGTACGCCACGTTCTCGCGCGCGGTGAGCCGCGGATACAGTCCCTTGTCGTCGAGCAGCGCGCCGACATGACGCCGGCGATCGAATGGATCGCCGGCCGGTCGGCCATCAACGGCGACCGATCCGCGCATCGGCTCGCACAGGCCACTGATGATGTTGAGCGTGGTGGTTTTGCCGGCCCCGTTTGCACCGAGTAGTCCGGTGATGGCACCGTCACGCGCGACGAAGCTCACTCCCGTGAGCGCGCGGACCGCTCCGAAATGCATGTGCAGGTCGGTGACTTCGACCATGGACGACCTCCTGAGAAGGTAGTCCGACGCGCGGTGCTTTCCTTACAGGTCAGCGGGCCGGTGCGGCCGCGGCAGCCACGGGCGGTGGCGGGACGATCATGATGATCGTGGGGAAGCGGGCCGGCTGTGCACCAGGTCTGGAGTTCGGATAGCCCTGCGATCCGCCCCATGACCAGTCCTTCACCGTAACACCTGGGGGGAATGCCATGGTCTCTTCGCGGAACCGGCCTACCTCGAACATGTGAGTCGGGGGTTCCCTGAATACCAGGTTGCCTTTCTCATCCAGTTGCGTGCGGTAGTAGGTGACGACGTCGGCAAATGGCGCAGTGCTGCCATACAAGTAGTAGCGCTGACTCCTGCCGGCATCGTACGACGCCAGAAATTGTGCCGACGGATACACAGGGAACCACACGACCGCTGCAGCCGGTGCGTTCGGATCAGACGGTTTTTGTGTAGCCGGCGACGGAGTTGGTGCCGGTGATTGAGTACCGGGTTGCGCGATCGGCTTAGACGCGGGAGCTGGCGCGGCCGATCCCGGGTTGACGGGAGGATCAGCCGGACGCTGTGTACGCGGCTGCTCACCCGGTCTCGGAAAGGGCTGCGGCGTTTGTCCAAATGCTGGTGACGAAAGAAGTAGGACTGCCAGTAACACGCAGCGCATGACTCATTATAGAGGTCTCGATTGCCTGCCGATGGACAGACCGCGTCGCGTCCAGGATTCAGCATCTCGTCCGCGAAATAGACGCACCAGCTTGTTTTGCTCATAAATTTCGCCCCAGAAAGGTCCGGGTCACGCTGGATCGCATCTTGCCTTCGAGCGAGTCAGGACCGGGCGGAGAGCTCGGACCTGGAGGATCGGGCCGTGGACGACTTCGATATCGCACCGAGCAAGATTGGAGAATCTGCCCAGCGCGTCGTGGACCGCGCCGTGGAGGAATCGCGGCGCCGGGATCACGTCGAGCTGACGAACGAGCACGTCTTCCTGGCATTCGCGCAAGTTGAGTGGGACACCTTCGCTCAAGTAATGACCGAGCTGGGACTGAATCCCCACGAGATCCTTCACGAGCTCGAAGAGCATCTCGACAGCCGCCGTCGTGTGAGTGGGCGCGACCTGCGAGTCGCGCCGTCCACGAAGCTCGTGTTCAAGCTCGCGTTTCATCAGGCGAGCCGCGCGGGCCGTCAAACGATCGAGTCCTCGGATTTATTCTCGGCCATCTTTGAAGAGAGTCAGGGTATTCCTGTTTCCATCATCCGCCACTACGGCGTTGAACCCGAGGTACTCGTGTCACGAATCGCGACCAGGATGAGGGACAACGAACTGCGTGAAGAGCGCCTGCGGAAGCGCTTCGAGCTGCCGCCGTTCCTGAAGAACTTTGCGACCAACCTGAATCTGCTGGCGCGCCAGGACAAGATCGCGCCGGTCTACGGACGAGACGACGAGATTCAGCAGGTCCTCGAAATCCTGTGTCATCGCGAGCGCTCGAACTCGGTCATGCTGATTGGCGAGCCCGGCGTGGGCAAGACGGCGATCGCCGAAGGCCTCGCCCGGCGCATCGAGTTCGAGCCCGATTCAGTGCCAGTTCGCCTGCGCGACTGCCAGGTGGTCAACCTGCAGATGAACACGATGGTCGCCGGCACGATGCTCCGTGGAATGTTCGAGGATCGCATCCAGAACGTGATCCGCGAGATCAAGGAGCGGCCGAATCTCATTCTGTTCATCGACGAAGCGCACACGATGGTCGGCGCAGGATCCGCGCTCGGCGCGCCGTCGGATGCCGCCAACGTGTTCAAGTCGGTGCTCGCCCGCGGCGAAGTGCGCATCATTGGTGCGACCACGCTGAGTGAGTACAAAGAGTTCATTCAGGAAGACGAAGCGTTGTCGCGCCGGTTCCGTACCGTGCAGATCAATGAGCCGTCGATCGAAGAGACGCGCCGCATTCTCTATAGCCTGCGCCCGCGTCTCGAACGTAACTACTCGGTGCGCCTGGTCGATGAGGCCATTGAGACGGCGCTCGAGATGTCAACGCGTTATCAGCGACATCTCCACCTGCCCGACAAAGTGATCGGCTGGCTGGACACTGCCGCCGTCCGCGCGGAAATCGATCGCCGCTGGGAAGTGACGTCGAACGACGTGATCGACGTCATCTCGCATACGTCGCAGATCCCGAAGGACATGGTGTTCCGAGACGTCGGCGATCGCTTCAAAGACATCAAAGCGCGACTCGGGAAACGCGTCATCGGTCAGAAGAAGGCGGTTGATTCGCTCGCGCATCGCCTGGTCCTCAATAAGGGACCGCTCAAGGACGGATTCGATCGCCCGGACGGCGTGCTGCTGTTCCTCGGCCCCACAGGTGTCGGCAAGACCGAGCTCGCGAAAGCGGCCGCCGAATTCCTGTTCGGAGACGACAAGAAAATGATTCGGATCGACATGTCCGAATATCAGGACGGCGGAACCTCCGTCGACAAGTTGATCGGGATGCCGCGCGGTATCGTGGGCAGCTCACGCGGTGGCGTGCTGACGAACCAGCTACGCGACAACCCGTGCACGGTGGTGCTGCTCGACGAGATCGAGAAGGCGAGCCCGAGCCTGCTGAATGTGTTTCTGCAGGCATTTGACGAAGGCTGGTTGACCGATGGCCGCGGCAAGCGCGTGTATCTGTCGGACGCCATCATCATCATGACGTCGAACGCCGGCTCCGAGCATTTCCGCAAGCTGCAGAACCCGCTTGGATTTGCCTCGGGCCAGACCAAGGTCGAGTCGGTGCAGGCCGATATCAACAGAGAGTTGGAGCGGCGGTTCCCGCCTGAATTCCGCAACCGCATCGACCAGGTCGTGGTGTTCGAGCCGCTGACGAAGGACGAAGTGCGCGAGATCACGCTGAAGTATCTCGATGAGGTTTCAGCGTCGTTGAAGCGGTGGAACAAGCAGATTCACGTCGAGCCTGAGGCTGTCGAGAAGCTGGTGACCGACGGCTACAGCCCCGCGTATGGCGCTCGTTTCCTCAAACGCGTTATCGACGATCAGATCAAGCTGCCGCTGAGCCAGCGCTGGAAGGATTCCAATCACTTCCGCGCGTCGGTGAAGGATGGCCAGATGGTCGTGGAAGCGGCGGTCCCGCGACTGGTCGCGGCCTCGGATCCGGATCAGATCGCGGTCAACTATTGACGTTCGTAGGGGCGACGCATGCGTCGCCCTTACACGTTACGGCGTCAACGTGCGAGTCGCTCCCACGCGTTCCTCGCCAGACGAGTTCGCGGCGCACGAGCCGGCGCATTTCGCCCGCAATCCGCTCATCACCTTCTTCACTTCTTCTCGATACGCCTTGGTCGCGTACTTCGACGTGTAGAGCTGACGGTATCCCTCAACGAGCTCCGGACGTTCTGCCTCGAGCCAACGCATGAAGTGATCGCGTGTGCCGCCTTCGAGGTGCATCACGTTCGAGCCAATGAACCGCGCACCGTGATCGACGGCCGCCTTCATCGTCCGTTCGAGCAGCGCAGGTCTCGACGAGAAGCCGGGCACGATCGGCGACATCAGCACGCCTGCATAGACGCCGGCATCTACCAGCTCCCGCACCGCGCGAAGGCGCTGCATCGGATGGGCCGTGCCGGGCTCGAGTGCGCGCCAGACGTCTTCGTCCACACAGGGCACGCTGACACAGACGCTGCAATCTGTGCGCAACGTCAGATCGACCAGCACATCCTTGTCGCGCACGATCATCGGTCCCTTGGTGACGATGCTCATCGGGTTGCTGAACTCGCAGAGGACTTCGAGCGCACCACGCGTGAGCTTGTACAAGCCTTCGATCGGCTGATAACAGTCAGTGGCCGTGCCGATCGCAACGAGTTCACCGCTCCATGATGGCTTCCGAAGCTCTCGCCGCAGAACATCAACGAAGTTCGTCTTCACCAGAATCACCGACGCGAACTCATCGTCGGCACCCAATTCGAACTGCGCGTGGTAGCGGCGCGCGTAGCAGTAGTGGCAGCCGTGCGTGCAGCCACGATAGGGATTCAGCGTCCACTTGAACGGCATCCCCTTGACCGGATTGAGCGCCGAGCGGCACTGCACTTCCTGGTAGCGTGCGGCATCGGCGCGGCGAATCGCCTCGGTCAAGGCCTCGGCGCCGCCGGCTTTGACGAGGTCCGCGACCTGGCGCGTGGTGGGCTTCGATGGTCCGAGGTCAAAGAGAAGCGGGGCGATTTCCATGGCAAACGCAGCGCTTTCGCCGTTTGTTTGCCGAGCATAACAGATCGCCGGGTCCAAAGAACAGGACCGTGGTCGGCGGGTCCAAAGAGCAGGCCCCTCCCTACGGGTGCTCGCGCCAGTAATTCAGAAGGTCGTCCAGCGTCTGGTCGAAGGAGATTTCGGGGCGCCAGCCGGTTGCCGCCTTCAGTCGTGAGTAGTTCCCCACCACGACGGGCACGTCGTTCGGTCGCATCCGGGCCTGATCGACTTCGATCGTCACCGGCACCTTCGATCGCGAGACCAGCGCGTCGAGGATGGATCGAATCGAGCGGGCGATGCCTGACGCCACGTTGTAAACCACGCCCGTCCTGCCCGACTGCATGAGCGCGGCATACGCGCGCACGACATCACGCACGTCCGTCACGTCACGCTGTGCGTCGAGATTGCCGACCTTGATCACGGGCTCGAGCTCGCCGCGTTCGATCAGGGCGATCTGCTTCGCCATGCTCGGCGCGACGAAGTCCGGCGCCTGCCGTGGGCCGGTGTGATTGAAGGACCGCGTCACGACCAGGTCCAGTCCGTCTTCCTCGATCGCGCGCAACGCAAGCTGCTCCTGTGCGAGTTTGCTGATCGCGTAGGGATTCGCCGGTGCGATCGGCCCGTCCTCGGAGATCGGCTCGGAGGACGCGGCGTATACAGTTGCCGATCCCGGCACCAGGACACGGCAGCGGATCCCTTCGCGTCGTAGCGCGTCGAAGAGATGCTCGGTCGCGAGCACGTTGCCTTCAAGCGGTTGCGCGGTATCGCGCCACGACCTGGCGACATGCGTCATCCCGGCGCAGTGATAGATCTGCGCCGGCCGAAGTTCGCGAATGGCGGAGCGCACGCGATCGCGATCGAGGAGATCGACGGTCTGCCGCGTCCAGGCCACGACGTGGTTGTGCGAGTGACGCAGGTGCTCGACGAGATGGCCGCCGGCAAACCCAGCGGCGCCGGTTACGAGAACAGCATCGCTCACTGCCGGTGCTGGTACTGCGCCTGGTAGTACGCCTTGAAGGCGGGATCCTGTTCCTTGATTGGCCGCCACCACCATTCGTTGCGGCGGTACCACTCAATCGTGCGGCCCAGGCCCTCTTCGAACGGCTCGGCCGGTAACCATCCGAGACCGCGCAACTTCGTCGTGTCGAGGCAATAGCGTCGATCGTGGCCAAGTCGATCGGCGACCGGTTTGATCAACGAGACCGGCTTGCCGAGCGCGTCGAGAATCCGATGGGTGAGGTCCACGTTCATGACCTCATTGCCGCCGCCGATGTTGTAGACCTCGCCGTTCACGCCCTTCTCGATGAGCAGATCGATGCCCCGGCAATGGTCGTCCACGTGCAGCCAGTCGCGTACGTTCCGACCGTCGCCGTAAAGCGGTACCTGAATGTTCTCAATCAGGTTGGTCACGAAGAGCGGAATCACTTTCTCCGGAAACTGATACGGCCCGTAGTTGTTCGACGCACGAGTGATGATGACCGGAACCTCGTAGGTGGCCCAGTAACTGTAAGCGAGTCGATCGGCGCCCGCCTTGCTCGCAGCGTACGGATTGCGCGGCTTCAGTTCATCGGTCTCGCGGCTCGCCCCAGTCGGGACGCTGCCATACACCTCGTCGGTCGAGATCTGCACGAACCGGCGCAAATGGGTCGCTCGTCGCGCGGCTTCGAGCAGCACGAATGTCCCTTCGACGTCGGTTCTGATGAAATCGCCAGCGGCCATGATCGATCGATCGACGTGCGTCTCCGCGGCGAAGTGAACGACGATGTCCGACTGCTCGACGAGTGGCCCGCTCAGCGGCGCATCGGCGATGTCGCCGTGCACGAACGTGTGGCGCGGGTTGTCGATGACGTCGTGCAGGTTCTCGCGCCGCCCGGCGTAGGTCAGCTTATCGAGCGTCGTGACGCGCCAGTCTGCGTGTGTCGCGAGCGCGTAGCGGACGAAGTTGCTGCCAATGAATCCGGCGCCGCCGGTGACAAGGACGTTTACCACCGGATGCCCACCTCGGAGTTGTCGCCGAGCATGAAGCGGAATGCGCTCGGCTTCACCGGCTCGCGGTAGATCCGCACGTTCTTGCCAATCAAGCTGTCGGTCACGCGGTTGGCGAGGTCGCGCAGCGACGAGCACTCGAGCACGATGCTGTGCTCGATCTCGGTGTCCTGAATCACCACGTCGTTCATGATCGACGTGAACGGCCCGATGTAGGCGTGCGTGATCCGCGCGCCGCGGCCGATGATCGCGGGCCCGCGAATCACCGAGCGCTCGACAACCGCGCCCTCTTCGACGACGACCTTACCCTCGACGCGACTGTCGGCGTCGATGGTGCCGTCGAGACGTCGCTCGAATGTCTCGAGAATCAGCCGGTTGGCTTCGAGCATGTCCTCGAGCTTGCCGGTGTCCTTCCACCAACCCTCGACCACCTGCGGCCGCACCGTGAGGCCACGATCGATCAGGTCTTGAATGGCATCGGTGATCTCGAGTTCATTGCGGAAGCTCGGGCGAATCCTGTTGACCGACTCAAAGACCTGCGGACCAAACATGTAAACGCCGACAAGCGCATGGTCGCCGATTGGTTCCTACGGCTTCTCCACGAGACGCACGACTTTGCCATCTCGCAGTTCGGCGACGCCGAACATCTGCGGATCGGGCACCCGCGCGAGCAGGATCTGCGCGGCTGGTGCGTCACGGCTGAAGTCCAGAACGAACTGCGTGATCCCTTTGTTGAGCAGGTTGTCGCCGAGGTACATCACGAACGGATCGCGGCCGATGAAGGTCTCGCTGATCTTCACCGCGTGCGCCAGGCCTCTCGGTGCGTCCTGCTCGATGTACATGACGCGGACGCCCCACTTCGACCCATCACCGACCGCCGCACGAATCTCGGCCTGCGTGTCGCCGACGACGATGCCGATGTCGCGGATGCCGGCTTCGGCCATCGCCTCGATACCGTAGAACAACACGGGCTTGTTGGCGATCGGCACGAGTTGCTTCGCACTCGTGTAGGTGAGCGGCCTGAGCCGTGTGCCCTTGCCGCCGCTGAGAATCAGTCCCTTCAAGTCCCTTTACCGAGTGCCGCCGCCGAAGGCACCGAAAAAGTTTCCGGGTATCGTGCCGAGGCCGGCCAGCGTGAATCCGAAGTTGAAACGCATATCCGACGGGTTCGCCAGGTTCACGCCAAGCGACCCATAGTTGTACTTCTGGAACTCCATCGTCAGACCGCAGCACTGCGCGAGATAGGACAGCATGACGCCCTGGCTCTGCACGTACGACCGGGTGATATCCCAGCTGATGTTATATGTCCCGGTTGCCCGTCCGTCCAGCCATCGCATCGACGTCGACCCCTGAACGTATGTCGAATGACTTGTCGGAATGAGGCGATTGTGGCTGAAGTTCGTGCTCGCGGAGACCTTTCCTGTGTTGATGGTGCCGCCGAGCGAGAGGATCTGCAGTCCGAGACCGCGTGTGACGTCGTACTCGACGCGGGAATTGGTGTCGAGAGCGGCGTTCGGTGCGAATCGGGTGATGAGGGTCAGCGGTGAGAGATCTCTTGCCACGCGATTCGACGTGCTCTGATACGAGCTGTCGAAACCTCCGGCCTGCGGGTTGCTGTAGAAGGTTTGTTGCAGTCCGACGGTCAGCAGCTCGCGGGTGGTCCCGCGCACGTTCTCCACGGCTCTAGTGCGCGCGAACAGGCGATTGGTCAACCCGTATGTCACCTTCGTCGAGCCGCTGACGACAAAGTCGGCGAGGTCGCTGCCGATCGACGGAGTCCGGAAGTAGTCGTCGATGTTGCTGGTGAAGTCCACGGTAAACGCCGGCTCGATGACGTGCTTGATCCGCTCGGCGAAGCCGCTGTCCACGTCCCAGATACGGTTAAAGACTGGGCCCACTACTTCCGACCGCAGCGACGCGTACTGCCGGAGGTATGGCTGGTCGACGAGGTTCGTGCCCGTCAACCCCACCACACTGTGTGAATACTGCGTCGCCCGGTATGCAGCGCTCGTGTTGACCGACAGGAACGTCAACCGCGACAGCGGCACGCGCATGGTCGGTGAGACATCAAGTCGCGTGTAGCCATTGTCGCTGACCACAACCCCGTCGCTGATCGAGCGATTGGGGAGCACCGCGTACTCCGCGTTCGCGGACGCGTAAATGGGCGCGTTGAACAGGCGCTGTGGCGCGTAGTTGACGCTGACACGCGGGGTGCTGCCGTAGATTTGTGACGAGGTTTCGGAGCTGAACAGCTCGCTGCGCTGAAACAGCGCGCTGGTCATCAACGGCCCGAATCCCGCGGTCAAGCCCGCTTCAATGAGGCGGCGGTTGCGCGTCGCGTTATAGAGATTCTGGTGATAGAGCTGCGAGGTGACGAGGTCGGTGAAGTAGTCGAGGCGTGCGCGGGCGCGGATGTTGCGCGTCAACGCGTGATTCACATTCCCGGTAATCTCGTAGCTGTTGGCGGCCTCCAGCGTCTGCGTCTGGCTGCCTTCCGTAAACAGCGTTTGCTCGCGGGCGAATCGATAAAAGCGCACGTCGCCGCTCGATTGCGGAGACGCGACGTAGCGATACTCTGCACCCGCACCCTGCCCGGCCTTCGTAAACCAGTCGTGAAAGAACGTGGCGTCGGTGCTGCGGTTGATGGCCCAGAAGAACGCGTTGCTGATCGCCTGTCCGCGCACGGTCGATGTGCCGTACGTGGGTAGCAGAAATCCCGTGGATCGCTGATCCTCGCGGATCGGGTAGTAGATCATCGGGAGGTACAGGATCGGCACGCCTTTGACCCGCAGGGTGGTGCTCTTCGCAGTCGCGTAGTCGTTGAGATTCAACGTGATGGTGCCGCTGGCGACCTCCCACCGCGGTGTCGGCTGGACGCACGTCGTAAACGCGCCGCGCGTGAGGCGGTACCGGCGTGGCCCGAGCCGCTCGATCACCTCGCCGTAGAAATACACATCCGCGTCTTGATTCCCGAACTGGCGGCGATCGGCCTGAGCTCCCAGTGACATCAGACCCGCCGCATCGTGGAACGTGCCGATGCCGGTCGACACGTCGTATTCGAGACGCTCGGCGGACAGACGTCCTTCTGCGCTCGAGAAGACGACGTTGCCCTGGGCAATCACACGGTTTGTGTCCTTGAACATCTCGACCTGGTCGGCGAAGAGCGTCGTCTGGGGGCCGAGCGGCAGTTCGACCTGGCCGGTCAGAATGCAGCGATCGCCCGTGCATTCTGATTTCAAGGAGCGTTGATTGATCTGATCGAGCAGACGTGACCCGGTCGACGGCGGATTCGGCGGGGCCGGTTGGTCAGGCTGCTGCGCGTCCGCCGCCGTTGACAACAACAGACACACGACGCACGACAAAGCGAGGGCTAGAAATCGCACAAAGCACGTAATTACCGGAGGATAGCACGCCGCCTGAGGCCGTCGCGCACCGCGCCCGCGAGGAAGATCGAGCCTGCCACGAGCACCAGAGGCGCCCGTTCGAGTGCTCGATCGATCGCGCGTTCGGCATCAGGCTCGGCGACCACGTCGGCCGCGCCTGCCGCGCGCAGATGACGCGCCAGATCCTCGGCCGGGATCGCGCGAGGTGTCGGAGCTGCCGTCGCAATCACCGACGACACGTGCGGCAATAGCGTGCCGATGATGTCCTGCACGTTCTTGTCGCGCATCACGCCGATGACGAGTGGTGGACGTTCAGGGTGCCATTGTTCGAGATACGCGGCCAGCGCGCGGGCGCCTTCGGGATTGTGCGCTGCGTCGAGCAGGACCTGATGACCCTCGTCGAGTTGAATCAGCTCGAGCCGCGCCGGCCATTGCGCATCCGCGAGACCCTGCTCGATTGCGTCGCGCGAGACTCGTACGCCGCGTTCCGCGGCAGATTCGAGCAGGCGAACCGAGACGACCGCGTTCTGTGCCTGATGCGCACCACGTAGCCCCAGTGTGACCGGGCCATACGTCGCCTGCGGCGTTTCGATGGTCACACGCGCGCGCCCGCCGGTCATCTGTGTCGTGCAGCGAGAGTCACTGGCGCTCTCGACCACGGTTGCGCCTCGTTCGCGAGCCACTCGTGCGATGACGTCGCGCGCTTGGGGCACCAGTGCCCCCAGCACGATCGTCATGCCCGGCTTGATGATGCCCGCCTTCTCGAAGGCAATGGCGTCGAGGGTGTGGCCGAGATGCTGTTGGTGATCAAAGTCGATTGTGGTGATGGCGCCGGCGACCGGCGCGATCACATTCGTCGCGTCGAACCGTCCGCCGAGCCCGACCTCAATCACGCCAACCTCAATCGCGGCGCGCCGAAACAACTCGAAGGCGACCGCCGTCGTGGCCTCGAAGAACGTCGGTTGGACGGGGAGGACGCCTGTGGCTCGCAGTCGATCGGCACACGCCAGGACGTGGTCCACGACTGACTCGAGTGCCGCCGTGTCCACGGGACGATCGTCGATGACAAACCGCTCGTTCAGATCGCTCAAATGGGGCGAGGTGTATCGGCCACTGCGAACACCGGCGGCGCGCAACGCGGCGTGCGCCATCGCGGTCACTGATCCCTTGCCGTTGGTGCCCGCGACGTGCAGAGACGTGAAGCTGCGCTCTGGATGACCGAGCGCCTCACAGAGCGTCGTGATGTTGTCGAGCCCCAGCTTGATGCCAAAGGTCTCGAGCGCGAAGAGACGGTCGAGCAGTTGAGAGGTCAACTAAGGAACTACGTTTATGGCTCAGGCGTCGTGGCGGCGAACGCCGGGATCCGCTCGAACGCGGGCGAGATGGCCCGTTCGGCGCGCATGAAACGCAGGGCCCGTGCGAGGGTGGCTTTGAGGTCGCGTCGATCGACGACGATGTCGAGCATGCCGTGTTCGACGAGGAATTCGCTGCGCTGGAATCCCTCAGGAAGTTTCTGGCGAATGGTCTGCTCGATGACGCGAGGGCCGGCAAAGCCGATCAGCGCTTTGGGCTCGGCGATGTTCAAGTCGCCCAGCATCGCGAAGCTGGCGGTCACGCCGCCGGTCGTCGGATCCGTCAACACGGAAATGAATGGAAGACGCGCACGATCCAGGCGGGCGAGCGCGGCCGAGACCTTGGCCATCTGCATCAGCGAGAGCGCGCCTTCCATCATGCGCGCACCGCCCGAGCACGAGATGACAATCACCGGTTGACGTCGATCGTGGGCGATTTCAATCGCACGCGTGATCTTCTCCCCGGCGACCACACCCATGCTGCCGCCGATGAAGGCGTATTCCATCGCCGCAACCACGAGGTCGATCCCGTCGAGCCGTCCCGTGGCGACGATCACGGAGTCCTTGAGGCCGGTCGCGTCAATCGTGGTCTTGAGCCGGTCGCGATACGGCTTGGTGTCCGTGAACTGGAGAGGGTCATTCGAGACGAGGTTGGAGAAATGTTCCTGGTAGCAGCCTTCGTCAAAGAGCGCCTTCAAGCGCTCGGCGGCGCTGATGCGGAAGTGATGGGCGCACTTCGGGCAGACGTTGAGACTGACCTCGAGATCCTTGTTGTAGATCAGTTGAGAGCAGCCGGGACACTTGACCCAGAGGCCCTCAGGAACGCGGCTAGGTTTTTCGGCCGTGGAAGACGCAATTCTCTTCCGGGTTTTCTTGAACCAGGCCATGCGTTTTGAACTGTAACACGAACTGGCTCAAGGGGTTCACACCTTGGCGGTTGGTGGTTAGTGGTCGGTGGTTAGTGGTTTTGGGGTTTGGACCCTACCACCAACTACCAACCACCAACCACCAACTACGTGCGGGGAACGTAGTACTGCGTGCCCCGGCCCATCCCGTTAATCTGTTTGATCAGATCGTCCAGTGCGTCGTCGCTGCCAGCGAGGTCCAACTGGGACGTCTCCACGACCAGAAGCGGAGTGCTCGTGTAGTGAAAGAAGAAGTGCTGATACGCCTCGTTGAGTTCCTTGAGGTAGCCAGGATCGGGGTCGAGTGTTTCGCGCTCCGAGTCTCTGGCGCGATCGCGAAGGCGACGAATGAGGACGTCGGTCGGGGCTTGCAGGTAGATCACCAAGTCGGGCGTCGGGACGTCTTTGGAGAGCAGATCGTAAAGACGCTGATAGATGAACAACTCGTTATCGTCGAGATTGAGATACGCGAAGATCTTGTCTTTGTCGAAGAGGTAATCGCTGACGGTCGTTTGCGCGAAGAGGTCGCCCTGCCGCACCGTCATCTGCTGTCGATGACGATTGAGCAGATAGAACAGCTGCGCTTGCAATGCCGCGCCGGCACGACCGCCGTAGAAGTCCGCGAGAAAGGGATTCTCGGACTCCTCGAGGATCGTCGTGGCGTCGAGTCTCGTCGCTAAACGTTCAGCGAGCGAACTCTTCCCCACACCAATAGGTCCTTCGATTGCGATGTACTGAAACGACATGAGCGGGGAGCCGGACGTTCGCCCCGAGGCTGCATGCTATCATCGCGAGCCGATGTACATGGCGATCGGCATGCGGCACAGAGCAATTTGCCTGATGCCGATTGCCACGTGTCTCGCTCTCTTCGTCGCCTCCTGCGCCTCGGCTCCCACGTCATCTCGTGGTGCGGCGGCTGCGGTTCCGGTCATCACCTGGGAACAGAAGCTCGGATGGATGGTTCGTCTGGAGGATCAGCGCATTCTCCGCGATCCGAATCCGCCGGCGCCGGTCGTGCTGAGGCCGGCGACGCAGCGTGAGCCAGCACTGATCGCCCCCGGTCCGCCGTCCGATCTGCTCAAGCTGCTCAACGACAACGAAGCTCGCGTCCGTCGGCGGGCCGCGCTGGCCATCGGACGAGTGGGACTCTCCGAAGGCGTGGGGCCACTGACGAAGCTCCTCGACGATCCCGAAATCGAAGTGCGTCAGATGGCGGCGTTCGGGCTTGGGCTGATCGGCGATCCCTCGGCTCGGCCGTCGCTTCTCTCGGCGCTCAAGGATCCACAGCCCGTGCTGCAGGGCCGTGCCGCCGAGGCGCTCGGTCAGATCGGCGATCGCTCTGATGGCGACGCCATTAGCGCGATGGTACAGGCGCACATCAAGGCGGGTGCGCTGATGAATGTCGCACCCGATGACCTGACGTATCCGCTCTCTGCGCCGACCGAGGCGGTGAGGCTTGGACTTTATGCGCTGGCCCGACTCGGGGCGTATGACGCGCTGGCGGCCGCCGTCCTCGTGAACGAGCAGCCGGTTTCCACCTGGTGGCCGGTAGCGTATGCGCTGCAACGGGTTGGCGATCCCCGTGCCGCGTCGGCGTTGATGGCCTTGATCAACACGCCTGGCCGTTTCACGGCGTCGTTCGCCGTGAAGGGCCTCGGAACGTCGAAGGCGACGCAGGCTGCATCGGCGTTGCGACAGATTGTTGAGCAACGCACGCGTCCAACGCCCATCGTCATTCAGGCCCTGCGGTCGCTCACAACGATTCGGGACGCTGGGTCGGTGCCAGTCTTGATCAAGATGGTTGGGGACAGATCGTTGGACCCGACACTTCGGGTCGAAGCCGTGAACGCGTTCGGGGCGCTCGTGACTGCCGAGCATACCGAGCTGCTCCTCGATCTGATTTCGAACTCGTTGCCGGCGATTCGCGCGGCGGCACTACAGGCGCTCGCGCGCGTCGATCCGCCGACCTTCGTGACCGCGCTGGCGAGTCTCGACGCGGATCGTGAGTGGACCGTGCGTGTCGCGGTCGCCAATGCGCTGGGCACGCTGCCAGCGGCGCAGAGTCTGCCACGACTGACGGAGATGCTGCAGGACCCCGATCAGAAAGTCATTCCGGCAGTGCTTGCGGCCTTTGCTTCGTCGAAAGCGAGCGGTGTCGATCGGCTGCTGCTCGACCGATTGGCGAGCCCGGATCCCTCCGTGCGTGTGGCTGCGGCAAACGCACTCGCCGACTTGAAGGTCGCTGCCGCGGTCCAGCCACTGGCCGATGCGTATCGCCGTGCGGCCACTGAGGACAGTTACACAGCACGCGCTGCCGCGCTCGGTGCATTGGCGCGTCTCGATCCCGCTGCAGCACGGCCGGTGCTCATGGAGGCGTTAAAGGATCGCGACTGGGCCGTACGTGTGCGAGCGCTGGCCTTGCTGAAGGAGCAGAAGGTCACCGACCAGGACGAGGCCATCCGGCCCGCGACTGCCGGCCGTTCGGTCACCGATCCTCCGTGGCAGGCCATCGTGAATCCGCGCTTCTCACCGCGCGCTTTCATCGACACCGACAAGGGCACGATCGAGCTCGAGCTCGCGGTGATCGATGCGCCACTGACGGTTGCGAACTTCATTGCGCTCGCCCGGAAGGGATTCTTCCGCAACAACGCGATTCATCGGCTCGTTCCCGACTTCGTGGTGCAGGCCGGCGATCCGCGCGGCGACGGAGAAGGCGGGCCTGGCTACACCATCCGCGACGAGCTGAACGAGTTGCCCTACCTGCAGGGCACTGTGGGAATGGCGCTCGATTGGGAAGACACCGGCGGCAGTCAGTTCTTCATCACACATTCACCGCAGCCGCACCTCGATGCGAGGTACACGGTGTTCGGCCGGGTTGTGAACGGCATGGATGTCGTCGATCGGTTGGTGCAGTGGGATGTGATTCGGAACGTCCGGATTCGTGATGGTGTGAACCCCGAGTAGAACGACCAACCACCTACCGCCAACGAGGTGGACCAACTCCCAACTCCCTGAGTTCTTGGAAATTGGGAGTTGGGAATTGGGATTGAAGCGCAGCCTTATCTCTTCTTGGCCGCCTTCTTCTTTCCGCCCTTCGCTTTCTTCGCCATTTGAATCCCCCCTTTCGCCCGTGGAGTGGATGCGAGCGTCGCACCGGACGACCCAGCGCACTCTGCCGCCTGGCACGTTGGCCCGGGTTGTCAGCGACCTCGCGTCTTGTGTGCGGGCTGACTCTCGTTATCGAGAGAGCAATGTTGAGAGATAAAAAAAATGGGGTGCTCCATCGAGCACCCCTTGAAGCCTTGCGGAAGATTTACCGCTTCTTCGCGGCCTTTTTCTTCCCGCCCTTGGCAGCCTTCTTCGCCATTGTTTTCTCCTCAGGCTGTGCGGCTCAACCTCCGACGGACCGCGTGGCCGTCACAACGGGTGGGCTGAGCCATCCACCCTCATACCAGATGTAGATTATGGGTGAGATTTCCTTT
>JBKPRH010000448.1:0-5478 GCA_046765795.1 Acidobacteriota bacterium
GAGAAATAGCCGTAGTCCTCGGGCTCGAGTGCATGCTGGGTACTGTCACGATCGGACAGCACAACCTGCACACGACGTGCTGCCGGCGCCCACACACGGAACGAGACCTGGCCGTCAGCAACGACTTCTGCTCCGATCGGAAAGCGGCGCGCATCAGCCAGCACGACCTAGCGGCTCCACGCCGGCCTCGGCCGGCTCGACCCGATCACCTGCGCGCGCTGGATGCGAAACGCGGCAATCGCGCGTCGCGCAAACGCTGAGCGCGACGGTCTCCACCGTAGTCGCACACAGTTCGGCGCACGGTTCTCCATGCGCAACGGAGTCGTGACCGTACGGGTTTGCCCTAATTCTCTGTGATCCATCAACCTGGCCCGTGTCATGCCGTGTTTGAGAAATGCCGGGAAGGGCACGCCACCGAGCCGGCGATTCGTGCTCGAGTCAGTGGCGTGCATGACTTACCGCGAACAGGACGCCGCGATCATGCGAACGGATTCGACATGCAGCCGCTGGCCAGTACCGGACGCGCCGGGGCTGCTCGCACCATCGCCTCCTGCGGGCGTTGAATCGGAACGCTGCGTCGTATCGGTTTTGCCCGACGAACCGGTACGCGTAGACGAGCCCGACGTACTGCTGCTCGATCCGCTGCGAGACGAGGAGGTGCTGCTTGCACCGGACTCGAGACGACCAGTGATTTCAACCTGCTGATTCACGTGCTGACGCAAATCGCTCGTCTTGCCCTCGAGCATGAAGGTGGAACCACTCGCTGAGGCACCTGCACCTGCGCTTACGCCTGCACCCGCGCCGGCCGCGCCGCCCGCGCCTGTAGTCGCACCACCCGCACTCGCGCCGGTGGTCGCGCCGGCGCTGCTGCCCATCGACGCATTCGTGAGCATGAAATGGTCACCTGCTGACGAGCGCGATGTTGAGCTCGCCGCACCTCCCGCTCCTGCGCCACCGGCTAAGCCTGCCGTCGACGATTGCAGACAGCCGGTCACGGTGACGCTGCCGTTTCGGCTCTGCTGATTGTCGCGGTTGTTGGACGTGTTGCCGGACTGCTGCGCAGCGGCACCACTCGCCAGTGCAACCGCGAGCGCTGAACCGATCACGATGTTCTGTGTCTTCATGTGCTTGGTCTCCCTTTGGGGTCGTATCGCGCCAACGCACTGCAATCCGTACTCCGAGTACAGCGTCGAGTTCGTCGCGCGGCACCGATGTTGCGACAGCCATGGCGGCATTCACTGAACGGAGGAAGTCGTGCTCAACGGTTTTCATCGGACAAGCGTCGTGCTCGCAGCATCGTTCGCGTTCGTCGCGTACGCGTCGTCGGTTCGCGCACAGGGGCCAGAGAGGTCGAACGCGCCGAGCAGCTCGGAGGAAACGACTCGATCGAACGTCGAGTCGGGTGAGAGACAGACCATCGGGACCGTGACGTCACTAGGCCGCGGCTCGATGGTCGTGCAGACCGACGAGGGCAGATTCGTTGCGTACGCACTCGAGCCGCGATTCACACGGATTCCGACGGTCGGGCCGGGAACGCGCGTCCGAGTGATCACCGCCGCGAATGACATCGATCCTGCTCCAACGGCGTTGTCGATCGAGACGCTCCCTCCGCGCGAGGGCCTGGCCCAGCGATCGCAGACTGCGCCCCCCGACGTGCAGCAGCTCGCCTCGCAGCTCGAACGACAGGCGCGACGCTTTCGCGTTGGCCTGGAGGCTGGTGTCGCGTTGGATCCCGAGCTGATTTCCCTGAACGCGTTCTCGACGTTCACCCCATTTGTGCAGCATGGCATCCTGGTCAGGCCGAACGTCGAACTCGGCTTCGGTGAAATGACGACGCTGATTGGGATCAATGTGGAAGGTCTCTACATGCTGCCCGGCCTCCGCCGATCGATTCGATGGGCGCCATACGTCGGCGCCGGTCCAAACTTCACGTTCAGTCACCGCAGCGTCAACGAAGAAGACTTCATCAGCGATCCCAACGCGCCGCCGGTTGATACCGACCGCTTCGATTTCAGTCAGTGGGACTGGAACAACGGATTCAACTTCATCGTCGGGGCGAGGAATCCGAGCGGCACGTTCTTCGAGATGAAAGGGACGGCATGGGGCGTCGCGAGCATTCGGATGCTCGGCGGGTTCGAGTTCTGATGCGTGACGTCGTATGCGCCGCGGCGATGATGACCACGACTGCGGCGCCTATGCTGCATGCACAGACCGTCGACGCACGGCAATGTCGCCCGATGGAGAAAGTGGTCCGAGTCCAGGAACTCGCCGAAGCGAGCGGTATCACGGCGAGCCGCCGTACTCCTGGCGCCTTGTGGGCGATCAACGACTCTGGTGATCCGGTCATCTACGCGCTTGACGCGAAAGGCGCGGTGGCTGGTCACGTTCGCGTGACCGGCGCTCAGGTCGAGGACTGGGAAGCGATCGCGGCGGGACCCTGCAAGGCCGGCAGCTGTCTGTACGTCGGAGACATTGGCGACAACAACGGCACGCGCAAACAGATCACCATCTATCGCGTGCCTGAACCTGCTGTCGGCGATGACATGACGGCAACCGCGGACGTATTCCACGCCACGTACCCGGATGGACCACAGGACGCCGAATCGCTGCTGATCACCGCCGATGGCTCGTTGTACATCGTGACCAAAGGCGAGAAGGGTCGCGTGGCCCTGTATCGATTCCCGCGCGAATTGAAATCAGGTCCGGCCATGCCGCTGCAACGCGTCGCCAAGCCGCGCGATGCGGGCAAGTCGCCGAACAGTGAACGCATCACCGACGCAGCAGCCTCGGCCGATGGTGAATGGATTATGCTCCGCACCAATCGCGCAGTGACCTTCCATCACACGAAAGAACTGATCGGCGGAAACTGGCGTCCCGCCCACGTCGTGGACCTGGCCGATCTCGACGAACCTCAGGGCGAGGGCGTGACACTCACGGCCGACGGAACACTTGTCGTGGTCGGCGAGGGCGGAAAGAAATCAGCGCCCGGTACACTCGCCCGTCTGTCGTGTTCGTCGCTGCGATGACCAAGGCGAGTCTCAAGAGCAGGCCGGGCGGCTGAAGACCCGCCTCTACTTCTTCTCGTATGGTGCGCCAGTTCCCGACGAGCCGAGGAAGAGCGTTCGTCCGTCGGGCAACGTCAGGTCGCGGCCGTTGGCGCGGCGTGACCCGTCTTTCGACTGGTAGCCGTCAACGACGATCTCGGTCCCCTCTTTCAAGGACTCCTTGGTCAGCCCGCGCCGCAACAGGGTGTTCGGCGTACCGGTTTCGACCATCCATTCCTCGACGGTCCCGTCGGCCTTCTTCACGTCCACGTAAATCCACGCGTGGGGATTCACCCACAGCATCTTCGTGACCGTGCCCTTGAACTTGATCGGCTTGTTCGCGTCAAACTCCGCGTTAAAGGCGTGATGGGCGAGTGCCGGCGTCGTCATCAGGAGAATTACGAGTGCCGTGCGCATCGAATCACCTCTCAGCTTTCTTCTCTCGCAACCGGGCGCCGGTCAGAAAATGCACGATGTCGAAATTGTCTTCATGGCAGGCGTACTCAAACATCTGCTCGTCGGGATCAACCTTGTTCCAGGGGATGAGCGCGGTCCACGGCCGCGACCACGTGGCCGGGTCCTCGACGGTGAACTCGTAATTGATCGAGTCGGCGGCAACACGCGTGAAGCGCTCGGTGATCTTGTACGTCGCGGGGTTGGCGTTCTGAAACAACACGCCTTCGTCGGCCCGGAAGTTCGTCGTCTCGATGACGAGTGTCGACCCATCCCAACGGCCGCGCGTGTCACCAAGCCATTGCCGCAGGCTCTTGTGCAAATGCGGACGGCCGTCCATGGGAATGATGCGCGCGCTGTGGATCATTTCCGGCGCGATGGTCACATACCCCGGGCTCTGAAAGATCTGGAAGTTGTTGTTGTAGATCGTCGGCAGATAGGGCGGCACGTCGGTGCGCACGACACAGCGCACCGGCCATGACATGTCGGTGTAGTCGTCGGGCAATCCCGCCGCAAAGCGCTTCGCGCCCTCGGCGCGGACGGCCCGTACTTTCTGTCGCTCGGGGGAGAGATTGGCGAGCACCGGAATGCGCCCGTCCACCGGATCGACGATGAGCGACGTGCGCTTGTCAGCGGTGATCTTCAGCCGGCGTGCGTCCATCCAGTGCTCGTTGTAGGCACGGTTGACGTCGGCGGCATTGCCGCCGTCGCGCCGATCGCGGGTTAGATCGTGGGCGAGCGACGCCTGGAACTCCTCGGCCTCCTCGTCGCTCAGAACGCCTTTCTCTCCAATGTTCGCTGGCCGTTCAAGCGGCGTGCTCGTGGCGTCGTTCCAGACGCCCTGAAGATCAGGGTCACCCCACGGCGTCTTGGGCGTCGTGTATTTCTTCGCCGACGCTCCAGTCTTGGACCCTTGACCCGAGGTCGGCATGACCAGACCGACGACGGCAGCGAGTGCCAGCCCGACAACCGTAAAGAGAACTGAATGACGCATGACAGTCACCTTGCCGCCTGCTTGCGGAATTTCCCGAAGAGCAGTTCCTCGGTGAACGGAACACACTTGAATTCGAGCAGCTGGACGTTGGTCTCCATCCGGCGATAGAGCGGGAACCGGATCTTCCACGGACGCGTGAAGACTTTGGGATCTTCGATGGTGGCTTCATACAGCATGTGATAGGGACTGGCCGGCGTGTAACGCTCGACCACATGCAGCGCATCGCTGTGGAAGTTGCCGGCGCGATCGAACCAGGTCTCTTCGCGCTGCCCGGTGACATCGACGACCAGCGTGTCGCCTTCCCAGCGTCCCCGCGACCACCCCATCCACGCGTCAGTCGGGGCCTCCTGCTGCCAGTTCATACGAACGATCCGCGTCGCGCTGGTGAACTCGTACGCGAACAGGACGTATTGGCTGGTGCCCTGCACGATCTGAAAGGGAAACGGCATGTAGGTCGCTCGCGGCACACCCGGCATGTAGCACTTGGCTTCGGGGTCTCCCAGCGCATGCCACGTCTTGTCGTTGCTGACGTCCACCTTCAAACGGTTCTGGAAGTTGGCGTTCCTCTTCGCGAGCGCTTCCGGGCGGTACGGAATCTCACTGCCCTCGATGACGCTCTGCCCCGCCGGGCCTGCACCGTAGGCGCCACTGAGTTCGGGATGCGGACCTGGCTGTGCGTCATGGTCCTCGAGATTCCAGTTGGCCGTGACAAACGCCTGCCAGATGCCGTTCAGATCGGGGCGGCCATCGGCGAGGCGCGGCGCGCGATATGCGGCGGGTAACTGCGTGACGGAAGGCGCACGCGCCTGTCCGATGAGCGACGACGATGCGAACGAGAAGAGCGCCGCGACGCCGGCCGCGGCCACACAGAGAAACGGGATCGTGGGTCGAAGGGACATCGTGGACCTCCGAAGATTCCCGTGGGCTATTGCAGGCTCGTGGTACCACGAGCGACGGCGAGCGTCAAGAAGGAATACGACCGCCTAC
>JBKPRH010000449.1:0-15656 GCA_046765795.1 Acidobacteriota bacterium
GGCCACACGCTTGTGCTGTGCGGCGTCTGCCACTGCACGTGAACGCAGGAAGGCGAGATCGTTGGCACGCGGGCCGAACGTCTCGACGGCTTCTGTCCAGAGGGCGCGCGCCTCAACGTGCGGGCACTCGTCATCACAGACATCACTTGCCCGTCCTGAACGCAGTCGACGCTCATGTGCGACCATGGCGTCGTGCCACGCGGCCAGGCGCGCGGACAATGACGTCGCTTCCGTTGTTCCGATTCCAGAGCTCAACATTCCGTATGGATTCATGTCATACCCAGCGCTCGCCCGTGGCAAAGCGCGGCAATTGGCGAGGCGTGACCGCTCTTCGCCGATCAAGATCGATGCTTTTCGTTGACGTCCTTACCCGTGACGGGCAGGACCCTTACCCGTGACGGGCAGGACTGCCGGTGTTGCTGCCGCGAGCCAGCAACACCGGCGCTAGAAGGCAGGCGCGGACGGAGGGAGTGAAGGAGACCGGCATGGCAATCGTCACACACCCATCGAGCAAATTGCGGGCCGCCCGGATCGGCCGCCAAACCGTGGATCCTCCTCGGTGACCATTTCAATTTGAGCCGGGGGTTTCATTTTGTAGCGTTCACACTCGAAAAATTCATCGTCGAATAGGCGCGCGCTCGACATCCTCGATTCACAGTTCGTCAGCGCGCGATGAGAACCGGAACTGGATCTGCTGAGAGCACCTTCGGCGACGCTGCCGAGCAGCAGATGGCGCACCCCACTCGTCCCTTTCGCGCCAACAACCAGCAGATGCGCACGAGACGCCTTCACTGCACCCATGAGATCGTTGAGGGGTTCGCCAGTCGTGAGTGCAGTCCTGGCGTCCCACCCTTTTGCTTTGAGCCGAGCCGCTGCGCGATTGAGCTCTTTCGTCGCTCTCTGAGTCCGTATGACGTTCGTGCGCTTCACCTCTCGGGCCAGCTCTCCTGCGGCCAAGGCGACTCGTCGCGATGGCAGTGTCGTCAATGTCACGGCAGTCGCGAGCGTCACTCGTCCACCTGCCGGCGGTACCAGTCGCTCCACCAATGCCACTGCCGGACTCGCGTGTGGCGCCTGGTCGAGTCCGATGACGACTCTGCGCACGCGCTGGCGTTGCCTCACGACAAGGACCGAACACGCTGCCCCGCGCACGATCCCGCGTGAAACGCTCCCCATCAACACGCGGCGAACCGCGCCGTGACCGCGCCAGCCGACGACGATGACGTCGGCCCTGAATCGCTTCGCCTGATCGAGCACAGCGGTGACCGGCGCTTTGTCGACGATGACTATGTCGGGATCGGGCCAACGAGAAGTGAGGACGCGCCGCGCATGATCAGCGGCGATGTCGGCACCGCGGTCGAGCGCAGTCAACAGGATCGAACGCCTGTATTCTGTGGGACTCCGTCGTGCCACCACCACGCGTACGCGCGTTGCGGCCGGCCACGGGAAGTGGCGGGCAGTGGTGACGGCGTCCCGGGCGTTGTCCGATCCATCGGTCGCCACGATGACGCGAAATTCCTGATCAGCCGCCATCTCGTTACTCCGCGATGACAGCTTTATATAACTGAGTGCGATCTGAGGACAGTCGCTGATTCCGAGTCGCCTGCTTGTCAGTCGAATGCTGGAAACTGTGCTGCCGGCCCTGCTGTGTTTCGGCCGGGATGGTCATGTCATTAACAATGGCAAACAGCGATCCAGAAGCGGCCTCGCTATGCGGCGGAAAACAGGGGCAGTCCCATGCCTCGATGCTTCGTCCTGAAAGCTGCGCGTCATTCTGAAAGCCCCGACCGTGGATTCACAGCTGAGACGAGGCATGCATGGAGCCTGTTCGTCGGCTTGCGGATTGCTGTCGTCAGACATAGGCAGCAACCGACAACCGGCCGGCAGGAGGTGCGCACGACAATGCCGACGAATGCCTTTCAACTCGACCACCATGCGCGAGCCAACTGGATCGATGAGGTCCTGGCCGACTCGTTTCCAGCCAGCGACCCTCCTTCATGGACGCCAGGAATCGCCACGCTCAGCCCATCTCTGCCAAACGCGCCCAGCGTTGCTCATACCCGGACGGACATGCTGCACGCGGGCGACCTCCTTCCCCACTTCCAGGTCAACGATTTCTACGGTACGCGGATCGACTACTCGTCGTTCTGGCAGCGAAAGAATCTCGTGCTGGTGATGCTGTCGGACATCGACCGGCCGTCGCGGTCCTATGCTGAACAGCTGATGGCTCGCGGCCGCGATTCGAAGGAGGACGACACGGAATGGGTCGTGACGTGTGATCGCCTTCCCGGGATTCCGAATCCGGGCGTCGTCGTCGCGGATCGCTGGGGGGAAGTGATGCACGTTGCACAGGCGCCAGATGTCGCTCACCTGCCGATGCCCGATGAACTCGTCGAATGGGTGGACTACGTGCGGCATCGATGCCCCGAATGCGAAGGAGAGGCCAGGTGACGGACTTCGAACGGTCGCTCGCGCTGGGCGGTGTCGCACTTGTCACGTTCGGAACTCGCTGCTGTAGCGACCTGTTCAGGGTGCAGGGCGGCACTCTGGGTGCTGACGCTCAGTGGACTCATGATTGAGATTCGACGAATTCTTTGTCCGATTGACTTCTCGGACCACTCGCGACGCGCGCTCGATCACGCCGTGGCGATCGCCGCGTGGTTCGAGTCGACGGTGACGGTTCTCCACGTGTGCCCCGTGCTGCCCGCGGCATCGTACGTGCTCGGCACGCCGTCGCTGACCGTGTCGCCGCCAAGCCCCCAGGATCAGGTGTCGCTGCTGGCATCGATGAGGCGGTTCGCCGCAGCTATTGAGTCGGACGTCCCGCTTCGCTTCGAGATCGCAGAGGGGAACACGGCATCAGAGATTGTCGAGCGCGCCAGCGCGACTCTCATCGACGTCATCGTGATGGGCACGCATGGTCGATCAGGGATCGAGCACCTCATTCTCGGTTCTGTCACAGAGAAAGTGATCCGCAAGGCGAGATGCCCCGTGCTGACGGTGCCTCGAGGCATGATCGACGTTGTGCCCGCGCCACCGGTACTCTTCGAACGCATCCTGTGCGCGACCGACTTTTCCGAGGCCTCAATCCGTGCACTCGATTACGCCCTGACTCTGGCGCAGGAAGCTGACGCGCACCTGACGATCATGCACGTGGTCGAAGTGACGCCGGCGCCGCAAGCGGACGTCGAGAACGCTCTTGAATCGAAAATGCTCGGTGCCTACGTTGCTGCCGCCGCAGATGACCGCGCCGAACGCCTGGAAAGCCTCATCCCAGACACGGCGCGCACCTATTGCACCGTCGATACGAAGGTCGCGATCGGCAAAGCCTATCGTGAGATCCTGCGGGTCGCATCGGAATGCGAGACCGAGCTCATCGTGCTCGGCGCACACGGGAGGGCCATGTCGGAACTGCTATTCGGATCGACAGCCAACCAGATCGTCCGTCAGGCACGCTGTCCTGTGCTCACGATCAGATAGCGATTCTTCGCTCGATTCGAGTACGTCGACGTCCACTCCGGGTCGCCACAGCCGGACGCCAGCGGACAGCATCTGAGTCACGATGCGCCGCGGTTCGCCGCGATCAATCGAGCCCACACAAGGTGCTTGCCGTTCCCTCTGCGACGATGAGTGAGTTGATCGATCAGGAGATATATACGCGTGATGACGATTAATAAGCTTCTGTGGCCGCTGCGAGAGGGCGCCGCGGAATTTGTCTGGCGCTCGCCGCCACTGACTCACGCGCCGAATCGGAGGTTCCTCATATGTCTACCTACGACGTGCCTCACGAGACGGAAGTGGTCGTTCGTGGCTCGGGACTCGGTTTCGCCCAGCAGATCTCCGCGCGCTCACATCGTCTTGTCGCTGACGAACCGATATCGAGCGGCGGCAGTGATACAGGTCCGACTCCGTACGACTTCCTGCTCGCCGCGCTGGGCAGTTGCGCATCGATGACGGTTGCGCTGTACGCGCGACGAAAGACCTGGCCGCTCGAGCAGGTAACGGTTCGCCTACGGCACTCCAAAATCCATGCGGCCGACTGCGCCGAGTGCGAGACAAAAGCAGGACGGCTCGATCGGGTGGAGTGGACCTTACAGTTCTCTGGAACATTGACCGGGACGCAACGGGCCAGATTGTTGGAGATCGCCCAGATGTGTCCGGTGCATCGCACACTACAGTCAGAGATTCACATCCCCGCACCGGCAGTCGTTGAGGACGAATCCAGGGACAGCTGACGGCTCAAAGAGCTGCCAAGAGGCTGGCTCAGTGCGTTGAGGATGTAGTACCGCGAACGGTTGCACCTAATCCGTTTCTCGATGGATATGGAAGCGGCCGAGCGTCATGTGTGACCAGAACGGGACAGAGCGACTTCGCCAAAACAGCCTGTGTGGTCGATGTCCACTGGCGTGGCGGGCCAATGACGAGGACATCGACGTCAGACGCCTCGATGACTCTGACGATCTCGGTGGCTGGCACTCCTTGCTTCACAATCACATCAGTGTCACACCACTCGTGTGCTTCAGGCGGAATCGCCGCCAACAGCTGGTTCTGAATCTCCGGCGACGGCGGATCTGGATCGATCATGACGCACACGTACCTGACGTGTCCTTGTGTCTCCCATGCGAGCGAGAGCGCTTGTCTGATGACGCTGACCGAAGATGGCGCCAGATCGACCGCACACAGAATCTGTTTGAACACGCCGGCGGTGCTCAACCGATCGATCTTACGTTCACTGGGCACGATCATTACTGGACAGTCGGAACGCGCAACGACTGTCGCTGTGACCGAACCGACCGGACGAATCGGCCGTTCGAGGCCAGCAGCCCCCATAACAATCACATCGGCGCCAACGGATCTCGCGAATCGAAGAATCTGGGTGCCAGGGTCCCCTTGCCTGACCGCTGCTCCGGTGTGGACATTCTCACGATCTATTGTGATGAGCGCTTCCCGCAGCTTCGTCATCAGGTGAGCACGCTCGAGGGAACCGAACGCCTCTGGAGCCGCGAGGCCTCCAGTAACGTCAACATGCAACGCCCTGAGCTCCGCGCTTCGCGCACGCGCGATGGCGTTCGCCCATCCCAGCGCGTTCATGGACAGCGACGACAAATCCATCGGGCAGAGAATGTGACGTAACGGGAGTCTGTTCATCGTGTCCCCCTGGCATTCTCCACTCCGGACGACGCAGCCAGCTTACGCCTTCTTTCAGATTGAGCGCCAAGGTTCCCTTTGAAGCCTGGCTCAGAGCTTGCCTCTGACCTCCGTCTGCGCGCAGTGAAAACCCCGGTGACGCCACCGAGGCCTTGCCGTCTTCATGGCGCGAAGAGTTGCTCATCGCGCGTTGTCGAAACGTCCAGCTAAGACAGTCGAGTACTCGAAGCCTGTCGAGGCTGACTCCACCTGCCGTCTCGCGCTCCAGGTGGTACGCGCCAGAAGCCGGCAGGCATCACGGCGGCAGATGGAGGACATCTCATGACCAACGTCGCCATCAACGGATTGGGACGAATTGGCCGGGCCACGCTCAAGATCGTCATAGACACGCCCGGCTTGGACCTGGTCGCCGCCAACGACATCGGCGCGTCCGACAATCTCGAGTACCTATTGAAATACGACACCGTCTACGGACGGTATGAGAAGGCGGTCGACGCAACCGACGACGGGTATTTGAAGGTTGGTGACCGCCGGCTCAAGCTGCTGAGTGAAAAGGACCCGGCGCGCCTGCCGTGGAAGTCGTTGAACGTCGATATCGTCTTCGAGTGCACGGGGGTGTTCACGAAGCGGGAAGACCTCGATGCCCACATCCGTGCCGGAGCCGGATACGTCATCTTGTCGGCGCCCTCGAAAAGTGATGACGTGGAAACGATCGTCCACGGCGTCAATACGCCTCAGGCGGGCACTGTCATCATCTCGTGCGCAAGTTGCACGACGAATTGCATCACGCCGGTAATGGAGATCCTCGGCCGTCGGATCGGTGTCAAGAAGGCCATCATGACAACGGTTCACGCCTATACAGCCAGTCAGGCGATTGTCGACTCCCGACACAATCGCGCCCGAAGAGGCCGAGCCGGCGCCGCGAACTTCGTACCCACATCCACTGGCGCAGCTGCCGCGACCGCCAGAGCGCTCCCCGAATATCGCGGCCGCTTCGATGGTGTCGCCGTCCGCGCGCCCGTTGCTGTCGGGTCGCTCGCGGACATCGTCGCCGTTGCCGCCAGACCGACGACGGTGAACGAGGTGAACCATGTGTTTACGGAAGAGGCCGGCAGCGAACGCTATCGTGGAGTCCTCGGTGTCACCTCGGATCCGGTCGTGTCGTCCGACATCATCAAAGATCCCCGCGCGTCAGTTGTGGATCTCGGCATGACTCAGGTCGTTGATGGCGATCTGGTCAAGGTGATGAGTTGGTACGACAACGAGTGGGGCTATTCGAGTCAGTTGGTCCGCGAGGCGCTGCGGATCGCGAGGAAGAGGGATATGAAACGCGTCAGCGCTTTTCAGAACGAAACACACATTTCAGGCTGAAATCGCGCCGTGTGTTACAGAGCAAGAATTCCCAGTGATTTCGGTGGCGTGAAAGATGCCTTCGTGGACACACAGGAGAGCTGTTCCTGTTCTCTTCCGTGAGCGTTCCTCGGACACCGACAATGGGCCAGGGCCGTGGAACTCCAGACTGCCGAGTGTGGGTCGCTGAGAAAAGAGGCGAGCGATGATCACATTGAAACGCGCGTACGACCCGGTCTCGCGGATCGACGGCACGCGATTCCTGGTAGAGCGCCTGTGGCCTCGTGGAGTCTCGAAAGCGAAGCTGACGGTCGACGCGTGGCTGAAGGAAGTGGGACCCAGCACTGAGCTGCGAAAGTGGTTCAGTCACGACCCTGAAAAATGGGACGAGTTCCGTCGGCGCTACTTCCGTGAGCTCGCCTCACAGCCGGAGGCCTGGCAGCCGATCGTGTCTGCGGCTCGGCGCGGCCGAGTCACGCTCGTTTATAGCTCACACGACACGCAACATAACAATGCGGTTGCCCTGCAGGAGTTCCTGCGAAAGAAGGCGAGCGGCCAGCAAGCTCCAAGCGGGCGAGCGCGGCGCACCGGCCGCGGAGCTCGACGCGGTGATCCCCGTCATTGATCAGCGCCGAGCCGCACACACGTTTGTGCTGCGGCCTACTCCCCCGTTTCGTCTCGACCTCACGGCGTGGGCGCTTCGGCGGCGCCCACGCAATCTAATCGACCGATGGGATGGCACCACATACCGACGGGTGATCGTCGTGGAAGGACGGCCGACCGAACTAGCGGTGCGGCAGACAGGCTCGTCTGCCGCGCCGAGGCTGCGCGTGGCGGCGACGCCACCGCCGCAAACACTGCTGCAGCGACGACATGTGCGATCGATCGTTGATCGGCTGCTCGGCCTTCGGGTCGATCTGACTGATTGGTACCGCATGGCCGCGAATGATGCACGGCTGCGGCCGCTCGCCGACACGTTTCGAGGGATGAAACCGCCCCGATTCCCAACGATGTTCGAAGCGCTGGTCAACGCATTCGCGTGCCAGCAATTGTCGCTGGAGGTGGGCCTCGAACTGCTCAATCGTCTCGCGACGATCAGCAGCGCAAGGCTGGGAAGACGTGGCGACGTCCGCTACGCGTTCCCCACCGCACAGGACATCGCGCGGCTGCCGGCGGAGAAGTACCGAGCGATTGGGTTCAGTCGTCAGAAGGTCCGCGCGCTTCTCGATCTCGCGCGGCCGATTACGCGACGGGAACTGGAACTGGAGTCTATCGCGAGAGAGGAAGACGCCGTGATCCGGCAGCGCCTACTCGAATTGCGCGGCGTCGGCCGGTGGACTGCTGAGTACGTGCTGCTACGAGGCGTCGGACGCCTGCACGTCTTCCCTGGCGATGATGTGGGCGCTCAGAAGCGATTGGCTCGATGGCTTGGGCGTTCACGACCGCTGGACTACGCCGGCGTGCGTCGAGCGGTCGAACGATGGCAGCCTTACGCCGGCCTGGTGTATTTCCACCTCCTGCTGGACGGGTTGTCGCAGGCCGGCGCCTTGAATCGAGATCCTGCTTCGACATCCAATCGGTCCATCATTGAAGCTAGCCGGCCAGGCTTCGGCTCGAGTTAGCAGGAGGTCCACGATGTCAGACGGCCCATACGACGCACGCGCTGGCCAGTGTGTCCGCCCCACCGGCCATCCCGGATCTGCATGGCGAACGTGGCCATCCGATCGAGCACGTCGTGCACAGCGGGCACGACCTTTTCACCGTCGAGGACAATCGCCGCCCCACGCGGCGCGCGAAGCGCCACGTGGAGTACCGCTCGCTGCGCGATCGCTCGACGACGCTTGGCTCGAATCAGTCGCCAGCGTCGTCTGCGCACGTGCGGCCGGATACGTCAGCCGGGTTCCCCTCACCCGCGCCCACCGCGTCAGCGCGTGAGGCCGCGCACGAATGCCGCTGGTGATCTCCATCGCCTCGATGCCTCTGACGATCAGCGCGTCCGCAATCAGGGAGCGGTGGCAGCGCCACGGGACGGCTTCAGCACACATCAGCACGACCCGTTCGCGCCTGGCGAGCGCAATGCACCGGCTCAGGTTGTGGTCGAACTCTGCGGTCTGCATGTAATCCGCATAACCGCGAAAGCTGGCGTTCCGCCACGCCGTATTCGAGGAGTCGGGCCGGGCACGCCGCAAGCCGCCCAATCCCGGCATGTGCGTGTAGTGCATCCGGGCGCGATGGAGGGCCGGAGACAGTTGGTCTCGGTTGAACTGAGGGTTGTGTTGCGACCGCGGGATCGTGCGCACATCAATGACCCGTTGGACGCCGTGCGCCTTCAGCAGACGGATGAAGTCCACTATCGTCCGAGTCGAGTGACCGATCGTGAACACGACAAGCGGTCTCACGTCAGCTCGCAGTCGTGAGGATCTGGCTCCGCTTCTCTCCTAAAGTGGCGATCAATTGATCGAACGAGGAAGCGAATGCCTTGATGCCGTCTGTCTGTAACCGTTCAGTGATCTCATGTACGTCAAGACCAAGGGCCCTCGCAGCCGCCAGTACGGCTTCCGCTTCCTTGTCCTCCGTTCCGAGGGTGACTCGAACACGTCCGTGATCGCGAAACGCATCGAGTGTCGCGGGCGGTACGGTCGTGATCGTATCCGGACCAATCAGCGCTTCGATGTACAGGACATCGGAGTACGAAGCATTTTTGGTTCCCGTACTGGCCCAGAGCGGCCGCTGGACGCGCGCCCCGCGTCGCTTGAGAGCCGCGAACGGCTCACCGTCGAACAGCTCACGGAAACGGCGGTAGACGCGTTTGGCGTTCGCGATGGCAATTCTCCCTCGCAAAGAGAGGGCGTCCGGCGTACCGATTTCCTCCAGCAGGCGATCCGCGACGCCGTCGAGTCGACTCACGAACAGCGATGCCACCGAGGTGACCCGGTGCGGATCCGGATGGCGATCGATACCTCGAAGGTAGGCCTGCGCCACAGCCTCGTAGTGTCGAAGCGAGAACATCAGCGTGATGTTGACGTTGATGCCCTCGGCAGTCAGCGTCTCAACTGCCGGAACGCCCTCTGGCGTGGCCGGCACCTTGATCATCACGTTCGGTCGCGCCACGACCTGCCAGAGATGCCGCGCTTCGGCAATGGTTGCTGCAGTATCGTGGGCAGAACCTGGCGAGACCTCGAGGCTCACGAAGCCGTTCGCGCCGTCACTGTCGTCGTGCACCGGTCGGAGGACATCAGCCGCTAACTGGATATCCTCGACAGTCAAACGCTCGGCAAGCGCTCGCTTGCTGATGTTGCGGTCGGCATCGAGCGCGCGATGCAGCGTGGCATCGTAATCGATACTTCCGGCGATGGCCTTGTCGAAAATGGTCGGGTTGCTGGTCACACCACCCAGACCATCCTCCGATATCAATCGCTGCAATCCACCGCCGGTGATCAGACTACGGCTGATATGGTCCAACCACACGAATTGACCGAGTTGATTCAATGCGAGGAGTGGGTTCATAAGGATCTTTCTGTTTGATCGTCTGAAGGACGATTGCACGCCACGCGCCAAATGCCTCCCGCCGGAATGGGCATCCAATCTGGTCGCGTGATCTCGGAACCTCCGGTCCGAGATTTCAGAATGAACGGTAACGTTTCGAAACGAAAGGACGTTGACTCGCGAATGACGTGTGGGACGGGGCGAGACATGGCTCGCCGCTTGCGCTGGGGTGATACGCATCAATCGTGAATGTCGCCCAAAAAGCAAAGGGGAACAGCCATGCGACTCGTCGGTGCCGCCTCAATCGTATTCGCGCTCGCGTTGACCTTCGCCGTCGCAGGGTTTTCTCCTCCCATCACGGAAAACCAAACGGCCGGTCGCTCTGACGACAAGGGCGAACCGAAACATCGAGATGGGCAAGCCATCTTCCGCTACGACACCTTCGGGGACGAGCAGTTATGGACCGACGTGTTGCGGATGCACGAGGTCGTTGCGACGGTCCCGCCGGCGACCGCGTTGGCCGTGGGGCTCAAGGTCGACGTCGAGGCCTTGCCGCCGGAGATAATCGCCGCGCTGCAGGCCGGACAAGTCGACCTGACCAATCCGGATGTGACCATCGAATTGTTGCGGCTGAATGCCGTCGTCGGCGTTCAAGGGAAGGTCAATGACCTGGGTCAGCTCACGAGCATCGGGATCACCTGCGCGCTCTGTCACTCGTCGGTCGACAACTCGTTTGCGCCAGGGATTGGCCGGCGGCTGGACGGATGGGCCAACATCGACCTGAACGTCGGAGCGATCGTCGCCCTCTCGCCGGCGCTGGATGCGGCCACCAAGGCAGAGTTCAACGCCTGGGGCCCCGGAAAATATGATCCCCGCCACCATGCGTTCGACGGCATGAACCTCCTGTCGCTGAACAGTCCATCACTCCCGATTGTTCTCCCGCCGATCTATGGATTGAAGGGGGTCGGCTTCGAGACGTTCAGCGCCGATGGGCCTATCTCATATTGGAATGCCTATGTGGGGATTGGACAGATGGGCGGGCGGGGCACCTTCCACGATCCGCGCATCGGCCTCCTCATCACGCAGACGCCGGATCTCGTCACGCCGAAGCTACCGGCGCTGCTGGACTATCAATTGAGCTTGCGCACCCCGGAGCCTCCGAGGGGCAGCTTCAATCGACAGGCCGCCAACCGCGGCAGACAGCTGTTCCGCAACGAGGCGGGATGCGCCACGTGTCACCAGGGGCCCCACTTCACTGACGTGCTGAGCGGTCCCACGCGGACGGTGCCGCTCCTGCACGACCCGGCCGCGGTCGGCATGGATCCCGCGTATGCCTTGCGGACCGCCACCGGAAAATACCGGACGACGCCGTTACGAGGCCTGTGGCAGCATCCGCCGTATTTTCATGATGGGAGTGCACCGAATCTTCTGGCAGTGGTCAATCACTATGACCAACTGCTTGGGCTGAATCTCACCGCCGTCCAGAAAGCCGACCTGGTCGAATTCCTGAAGTCGCTCTAAGGCGGTTCGAATGCGACGGCAGAGCTATCGCGTCTGGAGTTACCTGTAACAGAGTGTCCGACTCGCGAGGACGTTTCATCACCGAGGAGCATGCGAATGGCAACAGAATTTGTGACAGCGATCAAAACCAACGATATACCTGCTGGTGGCATCACGGCAGCCGACGTACGTGGCACACGGGTCGCCGTGGCCAACGTCGGCGGCACGTACTACGCGTTCGACGACGCGTGCACGCATGAACAGTGCTCTCTTGCTGAAGAAGGAGAGATGGATGGGACGACCGTCATGTGCACGTGCCACGGATCCGAGTTCGACGTGCGGACGGGCAAGGTGCTCGCCCCTCCGGCGACGGCACCTGTGAAGGTCTATCCTGTCCGGGTTGAGGGGGATGCCTTACAAATCGAGGTGTGATGGCCACGAGGTACGTGATCGTCGGCGCCAGCCTTAGCGGCGCTACCGCCGCCATTACGCTGCGCCAAGAGGGCGCCGATGGGACCGTCACGCTGATCGGGGCCGAGCACGAATCACCGTACGAGAGGCCGCCACTGTCCAAAGCCTATCTGCGCGGCGAGGTGTCGTTCGACAAGGCGCTCGTGCGGCCCGCCGCCTTCTACGCGGAGCATGGCATCGAGACGATGCTCGGAACACGCGTGACGCGCGTCGATCCGTCAGCGCGATTCGTGGAGCTCGAGGATCACCGACGCGTACCGTTCGACACGCTGCTCATCGCGACGGGCGGGCGCAACCGGCGCGTCTCCATTCCCGGTGGCGATCTCGAGGGCATTTACAGTCTTCGCACCGCCCAGGACGCCGATCGCATCCGGGAAGAGATGGTCGCCGGTCGCCGAGTGGTTGTCGTGGGCATGGGGTTCATCGGCTCGGAAGTCGCGGCGTCGCTTCGACAGAAACGCCTGAACGTCGTCGCCATCGACCCTTTGAAGACGCCGCTCTTCCGCGTCCTCGGCGAGGCGGTCGGCCAGACCATCGCCGACCTTCATCGCGCTCACGGTATTCGCACTATCTTCGAGGACACCGTCGCCGCGTTCGAGGGAACGCGACGCGTGAGCTCGGTCGTCACAAAAGGAGGGCTGCGTCTCGAGTGCGACTTCGTCGTCGTGGGGATCGGCATCCAGCCGGCGGTGGACATGCTCGAAGGCAGCGGCATCGTCTTAGACAACGGCGTGGTCGTTGACGAGTACTGCGAGACGAATGTCACCGGCGTCTACGCCGCGGGCGATGTCGCGAATCACTATCACCCGATCTTCGATCGCCGGATTCGAGTGGAACATTGGCAGAACGCCATCAAGCAAGGCGCCGCCGCCGCACGCAACATGCTTGGCAAACGAGTCGCGTACGACGAGATTCACTGGTTCTGGTCCGATCAGTACGATGCGAACCTCCAGTACGCCGGATTCCACACGAAGTGGGAGCACCTCGTCGTGCGTGGCCGTCTGGATTCGGGCAGCTACCTCGCCTGTTATGTGAATGACGGCCGAATAGATGCGGCTGTCGGTCTCAATCGCGCGAAGGACGTGCGCCGTGTCATGCCGCTCATCAAGGCCCGGCACGCGGTGGATCTCGAGCAACTTCGAGACGAAGCCGTGGACTTGCGCTCATTGCATGCGAATCCGTAAGCCCACAGCGTGAGAAGCGAGTGTCAGCGCTTGCCGGTCCGCACAGTCAACACCGGCCACGCTCCCTCGCGAATGACGTGATGCGTGGTCGAACCGAGAAGGGCCATATCCAATGCGCCGCGTCCCGAGACGCCCATCACAACGAGGTCTGCTGATCGAGCACGGGCGACCTTGATAATCGCAGCGCTCGCTTTGCCGACGGCCACGATCGCCTGGGCGCGTGGTCCGTTGGAAGCCGGACGCGGCAACAGGCGCGTCAGCGCTTCGCCCGCGTTCGATGCGATGCTCTTCTGAAGCTCTGCGACCGCGCCGGACGTCACCTCGTCACCGAACGGCCACTCGACAGCAGTCATCAAGATCAGTTTGGCATCTGCTTCTTGCGCTAAACGCTTGGCGTACGCCACGGCCTTGTTCGCAGCCGCGGAGAAATCCGTGGGACACAGGATCGTTTCGAAAGGTGCCCGGCTTCGGCGAACCAGCCTCACGCCACGACGAACAGTCAGCACCGGGCACGTGGCCAACCGAAGAACCTTCTCGGCGACCGAGCCCAGCACCAGACGCTGTATGCCTCCACGGCCGTGGCTTCCGATCACCACGAGGTCCGGCCGGCTTGTTTTTGCTTGCGCAAGAATTTCCTGAACGACGTTGCCGTTTCGCAGAGATATCTCGACCTTTACGTCAGACGCGCGTCTGGCTGTCAGAACCCGCCTGAGATCGCGCTCGAGGGTTTTCCGGGTTTCGTTCAGCACACCGTCGCTCGTCGGCGCTCGGTTCACGCCAGGCGGTGGTGCCTCCTCGATGACTTCAAGCAAGTTCAGTCGGGCGCTCTGCCATCTTGCGAGTGCAAGTGCATAGCCGAAGGCCTGAAGGGAACTCGGCGACCGATCGATCGCGCACAGGATCCTCTTGATCATCATCGGTTCATTCCCAGATTCTTTTTGCGGTCTCGACGTGCTCCGGCGCGAAGCCGAACTCGCGCTTCACGATCGGCGCCGGCGCCGACGCGCCGACGTCGGCGAACCCGATGATCGCCCCTCGAGCCCGACGTAGCGCTCCCACCGCTCCACCGTTTCAAAAATACCCATCACCCGCAGCGGCATATAACGACTGGGCGCATGTAGCCTCCCATCAATGTCGTCTCCCTCCCATCGATGATTATCGACTTCGGCAGAAGAGGCGACGGCGTTGGAGCGGTCACCGTTGGTCCTGACCAGCCGGCCAACACCGCGTTGACCGAGATGCGCGGGCACGGTATCAGCCATCTGGTCGTAGTCGATCGTGGCCGAGTGGTGGGGATCCTCTCCGAGCGTGATCTCGGAGGCAGAAAAGGGGCGGAGCTTCGGGGGTCTGGAACGGTTCGTGACCTCATGACGGCCGGGCGGCCCGTAAGCGTCGGCCCCGCCACGACGTTAGGCCAGGCGGCGAATCTGATGCGTGGACACACCATCGGTTGTCTGCTCGTGGTGGAGAAGGGCAAGCTCGTTGGAATGGTGACCACTACCGACCTCCTCAATCAGCTCGGGCGTGGGAGCCGCGCGTCCCACCGTTCGGACCGAGCCAAGCGACACTCGATCAGGAGCATAGGGACGAGGTCGCTCGGAAGCTCGGCATGAAGCTTGGGAAGTTCGCTTCGTCTATCGAGCGTGTCAGCGTACGTCTCTTCGACGCGAACGGCGCTAAAGGGGGCGTCGATCAGGTGTGCCGGATCAACGTTGTGCTGAGCGGTTTGCCGAGCGTCCTCGTCGAGCGGCGCAACTCCGCGCTACCGAACGCCATCAATGCCGCCATTCGCGCCACGGCACTGGCAGTCCGACGCAGCGTCCAGCGCCGCCGACTGAAGCCGCTACACCGGAGGAAACCGTCGCAGCTCAGACAGACCTCGTCGTCTCGGCGGGCACGGAGTGATCACGCCGCGCGCGAATGAGCATGACTGTGCTGAACGTCAGTCCTCTCCATCGGCTCCCGGTGATTGAATGGAGGTGTGGGAGGGGTTTCGATGCCATACGACTTCCTGATCGACACCGACGAAACGGAACGCGTCAAAGTGGTCAGCGTCTGGAGTGAGTCCACAGACGAGGATCTCCGGTGCGCCCGGACCCGCGCGATCATGGGCCCACGGCCGATACGGTCGGCCTCACGCAAAACGACGCGCCGACGATACCTCGAACAGAGGTCGCGGCCTTTCAGATTGCACCAGCCGCTTTCATTCTGAAACCATGTGCGCGCCGGTGGAAGCTTTCCTCGCGCGCGCCATTCCGTCTAACTCCGTTCGACGTCAATAGTTCCAGCTGGCCAGAGAGACAAGGCTAGATGGCTCACTCGTTGCTCTCCTATGGTCGACGGCCCGTACCGACAGGTGCACACCATGAAAGTAATACTCGTTATAGATGGTTCACCCCATAGTCACGCGGCGCTCGTCGAGTTTGCGAGGCAACCCTGGCCAAACGGTACCGAAGTGCAGATCTTGACGGTGATTCACCCATCATTCCCGCTCGTCATGGATCCGTTGTTCCTAGG
>JBKPRH010000450.1:0-9897 GCA_046765795.1 Acidobacteriota bacterium
GCCAAGGCGTCGCCAGAACTCCTCGACATCGGGTGGCAGCGGCGCCGCACCGACGACGAACGCCCAGAACTTGAGACCGAACGCCGAATGCACGCGACGGTACTTCCACCAGCGACCAGGGATGGATATGCCGGGCGGCGGAGGCTCGGCCGCTTCCGGAAACGCATGAATGATGTGCTCGCGAAGGACGTCGAGGATCTTCGGCACGCACACCAGCACCGAGACTCGGCGCGTCTTGATCAGATGCAGCACGTCATGCGGGTTGAAGCTGCGCGTGAAGATCACCGTGCCGCGCACCATCGGCGGAATGTTGCTCGCCATCGACTGCCCGAACATGTGGCTGAGCGGCAGCAGATTCACAAAGCGCAACGGATGGAACGGCCACGCGTACTTGCGGTACTTCAGCACCTCGCGTTCGACGGGAACGATGTTCGCCAGCACATTGCGATGGCGAATCACCACGCCCTTGGGTTCAGCCGTCGCGCCTGATGTGAAGATGATCTGGATGATGTCGTCGCGGGTGATTGCCGCGGTCGGCCCGGCCTCCGCCTCGCGGCTTCGGCGAGGCAGGCTTTCAGCGCGCCAGTCGAAGTCAGCAAATGGCCACACGTGCTGGAAGCCGTGGCCGGCCGGAAGTTGTGAAACGTCATCGCCGATGAGGATGAGGGGCGCGTCTACGAGCCCGCGCACCTTCAGGACGAACTCGGCCGACGACCGGTAATCGATGGGGACGACGATGATGCCGGAGAGAAGGCATCCCCAGTACGCGGCCACCCACTCGGGACGGTTTTCTCCCCAGAAGACGACCTTGTCACCTTTGGTGAATCCCGCTGCCGCGAGCCTGGCCGCGAAGCCTCGTGCTGCGCGGGCCACCTCCTCGTAGGTGTGCCCCCGCCGCCGGTAGCCATCGTCATAGACCAGGAACTCGCCGCGAATCTCGGCCAGGTCTCGGAAGAAGTCGATCAGCGTATTCCGCTGCACTGCTGAATTATGATCCAGCCGTTGTCTGTTCCTCCTGCGATAGCCGTCGGTGCGTTGTATGACACCGTCCTTCAGTCGGCGCTGCGCCAGTTCTTCGAGCGCGCATCGCTCGATACGGAGGTCACGCCATCGGTATCGTCTGACGGCCGTCTGTCAATCGAGCCGTCGGCGAATCCCTCGGCGCTGATCATCAGGTGGTTCGGGACGCGCTACACGCTGCGTGTGCCGCCGCGGTGGCCGTTTACGGCGCATGAAGTGCGCTTGGCGCAGGCCATTGGCGCGGTGCTCGCTGCCAGGTACAGCGCCATCCTGAACCCGCGGATCATCGCCGAACGCAACGATCTGTTCCGCGGTTTGATCGAGGACCGCTACGTCGGCGCGTTCCTCGATCATCGGCCGTATGCGGTTGACGGGCGAGAGGGCAAGGCCGATCGCATTGCGTCGGTGATCGAGTTGCTCCGCGTGGCCGCTCTCTCCAGCTACGAAAACCGGCCCATTTCTACGGGGGTCGTGATACTCGGCACGCCGACCGATCCGTGCCGGCCCGATACACCGCTGCCACCGACGGCGCCGTCGTATACCGAATCCACGGCGATCAAAAGCCTGTTCCGTCTCGCCGACGGTGTGCGAACGGTCTTTCTCGCCAATTCGGAAGGTCGTTTGCTCGACATCATCGACATCGAGCGCTGGGCCAACCAGGTGAACCGGCAGCAGCCGCTGCTGGTGCCGTGCGCAAAGGCGTATCAGCCGCACGCCCGCGCGACGCTGCAGCAGGGACACGTCTGTGCGGTGCTCAGCCCCTCGCGTGAAATCAAAATCTTCGCGGAAGGTGCTGAGCTGTTCACGTTCCGCGGTGCTGCGTGGCACCTGCTCGACCTGCAGGCGAAGTACAAGCTGTGGGCCGAGGCGGTGGGTGACGAGGCGCTGGCGATGCGGATCTTTCAAACGGCGCTCGACCTCGCGGATGCACGCGAAGGCGCGCTGTTCGTGGTCGCGCGGGATACGGCGAACGCGGTGGCCAAGTTGGTCGCGCCACCTGATCGTCTCGACGTGCCGCACGATGGAGGGGTTGCTGGTTTGACGTCACGGCGCGATCTGCTCGAGCTGCTTCAGGGCCGATCGCTGACCGATCTGGATCCGAACGTGCTCGCCGCACTCGCGTCGCTGGACGGCGCGATCGTCGTTGATCAGAATGCGCGGCTGCTCGCGGCCGGCGCCATCTTGCGTCATCCACCCTCAGCTGAGCTGGAAGCTGGTGTCGTCGAGGGTGCGCGCACGACAGCGGCGCTCGCTGCCAGTAAGTTCGGTCCGGTTCTCAAAGTCAGTGAAGACGGAATCATTACGTTCTTCGACGGCGAGAAGGTCTGGGATATTTAAAGTATGATCGGCAACTCTTTATGCGGTTCTTTCTGACCGGCGCCACGGGTTACATCGGTTCGGCGGTCCTCGAAGCCGGTCTCCGCGCAACCCACCAGGTCACGGCACTCGTTCGCGATCCAGAGAAGGCGGAACACGTCTCGTCGCGCGGTGCGACCGCCGTGATCGGTGAATTGTCGCGGCCGGGGTCGTACGCCGCGGCGGCCGAAAAATGCGACGTGCTGATTCACGCGGCGTCGGATGCGAAGCGCAAGCAAGTGGTCGATCGGGAGGCGATCGACACGTTGATGGCGGCCGCCGAGCGTCGTGTGGAGAAAGGCCTTCCGGCCTGCGTCATCTACACGTCGGGCGTGTGGGTTCTTGGTCACACGCAAGGTGCGGCGAAGGAAGATGCGCCGATCGATCCGCCGGCCCACGTCTCATGGCGTCCCGAGCATGAAGCGCTGGTGCTCAAGGGCTCACCAAGCGGCCGTGTTCGTACGGCGGTCATCAGGCCGGGCATCGTCTACGGTGGCGCGCGCGGCATCATTGGCGATCTGTTGAAAGACGCCAGAAACGGGTTGTTGCGCGTGGTGGGTGACGGCCGGAACCACTGGCCCTGCGTCTACGACCGGGACCTGGCCGACGTCTATCTCCGCGTCGCCTCGTCTCCGGATGCGTCGGGGATCTTCCACGTCAACGACGAAGCCGACGAGCGCGTGGACGACATCGTGGACTCGATCTCGCGGCATGTCCGCACGCGCATCGACATTCGTCATGTCCCGATCGGCGAAGCGCGGACGAAGATGGGCACCTACGCGGATGCCCTCGCGCTCGACCAGATCGTCAGAAGCCCGCGCGCCCGCGCGCTGGGATGGTCGCCGACACTGCACTCGGTGGCCGGCAATGTGGCGCGTCTGCTGGAAGAATTCCGCACGGCCGTTGAGGCAGCCGCGTAAGAACCCGTCGTTCTCACTTCCGGGTTCTCCCTTCTCGGTTCGTGTTCGGTTCGATGTTCGTCGAACTGAGCACCCAGAACCAGGAAGGGTGAACTAGGAGTCGTCGAAGTCCCGCTTATCTTCCTCGGTCGCCCCCGGTAGAAACTCGAAAAACGCATCCAGGCTGCGATCCAGTGCGCGGCGGAGCTGCGGGATCGTGCCATCGATCGTGTGCAAGGTGAGTCCAGCCTCGCCGTCCTTCAAACGAAGACGGGCCTCGTCAGTCCCGATCAAGGTGCCTTCGGGAACGAGACGGACGCCGTAGACCAGGGTGTAGCGCGCCATACGCGTGACGAACCTCTTATGCGGCGCGAAACCAATGCGCCGTGACGATGACGACGAGCAATGCAGCCCCACCGAGCGCGACTGCCACGTTCGGGACGAAGAGTAGCACCGCGGCGATTGCCGCGAGAACACGCTCCGCTGGTGATGCCGCGCGGCGGATCCATCCTGCCGCGGATACGGCAATGGCCAGCACGCCGAGCGACGCCGTCGACAATGACCACGCGACAGCTCCGGCTGAGGCGTGCAGCAGCAGCCCGAGCCCGCGCGGATCGATCGTAAACGCGAACGGCACGATGAAGGCAGGTGCCGTGTACTTCCACGACAGCATCGTCGTGCGCAGCGGGTTGCCGCCGGTAAGGGCCGCGGCCGCAAACGGTGACAGCGCCGTCGGTGGGCTCACCTCCGACAGCACCGCGTAGTAGAACACGAACATGTGCGCGGCGACCTCAGCTACGCCCACCTGCACGAGTGCCGGGACGATCATCACAGCCGCGATGATGTAGGACGCGGTCACCGGAACGGCCAGCCCGAGCACCCAGACCGCCAGCGCTGCGTAGATGATGGTCAGCAGCAGGCTACTTCCGGCCAGCGTGACGATGAGTCCGGCGACTTTCAGGCCGAGACCGGTCAGCGTGATCACACCGACGATGATGCCGGCGGTTGCCGTAGTGGCAGCCACGGACAAGACACCTCGTCCACCGGCGGCGAGCGCAGTGGCAAGTCGCGTCGGTACGAGCGCCGTCTCGCGATTCACGAAGCTGAGCGCGACGCCCATGACGGTCGCCCAGAAGACCGCGAGATACGGCGTGAAGCCCATGACCATCAGCACGACGATCGCGGCGAGGGATGCGAAGAAATGCCAGCCCTTCCGCGTCAATGCCCCGAGTGTCGGCAGGTCGGTGTTCACCGGCCGCAGCGCCAGACGCCGGGAGTCGCCTTCGACCATGAGAAAGATCGAGAGGTAGTACAGGAAGGCCGGCAGTGCGGCCATTACGATGACCTGCAGATAGGAGATGCGCAGGAATTCGGCGATGAGAAACGCGGCCGCCCCCATCACTGGCGGCGCGAGAATCGCGCCGATGCCGGCAGAGGCAAGCACGGCGCCGGCAGTATCGGCCGGATAGCCGGCGCGCCGCATCAACGGCCACGTGATCGATCCGAGCATCACGGTATTCGCGACTCCGCTGCCCGACACCGCACCGAGTAAGTAACCGGCGACCGTGATCGTTCGCCCTGGTCCGGCGCCATCGCCCGAGCGGCCGATTGCCGCCATCGTCCAGTCGACGAAGAAACGTCCGGCGCCGCTGTACTCGAGAATCGCGCCGTAGATCGTGAACAGGATGATGTAAGTCGCGGTGACGTCGAGCGGCACGCCGAAGATTCCTTCGAGCGTCATGTAGAGCGTGCCGACGAGACGGGCGATCGAATAGCCGCGATGCGCGATGAGATCAAGGCCGACGCGGTCGAGCAGCGGACCGTAGTAGCCGTAGGCGAGAAACACCAGCGCGGTGATCGGAAGCACCCATCCCGACGTGCGGCGCGTCGCTTCGAGCACGAGGCCGATGGTGACGATACCGAGCACGATGTCGGTCGTCGTCGGCGTGGCGGCTCGGTGCACGAATGCGTCGAGATCGAGGAACGGCCACAGCAAGGCGACGAGCGACAGCACGATGAGCCCCGCGTTGATCGCGATCGCAGGGCCAGTCCTTTTGGACCGGCCGCCTTCGGCGAGGCTCAGTGCAGCCGGCTCGCCCTCTCCTTGCGGAGAGCGGCTGAGGAACGTGATCAGGAGCACCAGCAGCAGAAAGCTGATGCGATACGAATGCGTCTCGACGTACGCGACCGCCCAGTACAGGGCGTACATAGCGAGGGCGAACGCCAAGATGGAAATCAGTCGTTCACTCTTCTGGGTTGTCGCTTCTTCGTTCGTGTTCAGGTTCGGCGTTCCCAGTTCAATGTTCGGATTCATGCCCGTTGCTCCCTGCGAGCGCACCGCGGCGAGGCTGAGTGAAGCAGCCCGGCACGAACGTGAACACGAACAGAGAACTGAGAATCCAGAAGCGTGAACAACAAATCTCTTGGCCGCTCAATTCGTCCACGCGTGCCGGTCGCGGTAGTAACGAATCGCCCCGGGATGGAACGGAATGGGCGAGCCTGTCGTCGCGGTCTTGAGCGACAGCACTTTGGCCTGCGGATGAATCGTCGCCAGCTCCGGCTGCTTCTCGAACAGCACGCGGGTAATGTCGTGCGCCAGATCCTCGGGCATTGTGTCCGAGGCGACGAGCAGAACGGCGACGCCAACGACCGCGACGTCGGTGTCCTGCTGATACGTGCCTTTCGGAATGATGGCCTTGTAGTAGAGCGACGAACCGTAGGTCTTCTCGAGCTGTGGCAGCAACGAGTCGGTGGCGATGAATCGTGCGTGGGTGCGCGGCGTGTTCACGAGATCGAGCACTGACGCAGTCGGTAGACCGCCGCTCCAGAAGAAGGCGTCGATCTTGCCATCTTTCAACGCATCAACCGACTGCGCGATGCCGAGACTCTGCGACCGGATGTCGTTGGGGCCGACGCCTGCTGCCTCGAGGATGCGGTAGCCCAATGTCGCGGTGCCCGAGCCGGCCGCGCCCATCGAGACGGTGCGTCCTTTCAACTGCGTGACATCAGTGATGCCGGAGTCGGCGAGTGTGACCAGATGCGTGTAGCTCGAATAGAGCACCGCCAGCGTCCGCAGCGGGATCGCGCCGAAGTCCTTGAAATCATCGCGCGCGAGGACCGCGTCCTGCGCGGCATCGGACATCGTGAACGCGAGGTCCGAGGTGCCCTGCTTCAGGAACTTGAGGTTGTCGATCGATGCGGCTGTGACTTCGGCCGTCGCCTCGGTGTTGGGCAGACTTTCGGTGATCACCTTGGCGATGCCACCGCCGTACGGATAGAACACGCCTCCGGTGCCGCCGGTCGCGATCGACAGCCGACGCTTGCCGCCACTGTTTGCTCCGCCTGGCGCGCACGCCGGCAGCGCGAGGATTACACACAGAGGCGCGAACCAAAGCCAGCGCATGGCGCACAACTATACTGAACTCTCAGTAATGCTGGTCACCCTTGATGACATCCGTGCCGCGGCAACCCGGATACGCGGCATCGCGCGCCGAACACCTGTCCTGGAAATTGAGTTGCCAGAGCGTGGGGCTCGTAGAGGCGGGTCTTCAGACCCGCCGGCTCTGGCGCTCAAATGCGAAAACCTGCAACCGAGCGGCGCCTTCAAGCTTCGCGGCGCGTGCAACATGGTGGCGCAGCTGCAACCGGCGGCGAGAGCCGCCGGCGTGATCACCTATTCGTCCGGCAATCACGGTCAGGCGGTGACGATGGTGGCACGCTCGTTCGGCATCCCCGCGGTCGTGGTGATGCCGGAGACAGCGCCACAGGTGAAGGTCGAAGGCATCAGGCACCTGGGCGGAGAAGTGATCTTCGCTGGCAGGACGTCGGCAGATCGCAAGGCGCGAGCCGAGGAGTTGCTCGCACAGCGCGGCCTCACCATGGTGCCGCCGTTCGACCATCCGTGGATCATCGCCGGTGCGGGCACGGTCGGACTCGAGATCCTCGAGCAATGTCCGCACGCGACGACCGTCTTTGTGCCGATGGGCGGCGGGGGACAGATCTCCGGCGTGAGTGCGGCGGTCAAAGGGATGCGGGGCGGTGTGCGCGTCGTCGGCGTCGAGCCTGCGGGTGCGGCGCGGATGTCGGCGTCGCTGGCGGCGGAGCATCCCATCACGCTCGAGCGGGCTTCGAGTATCGCAGATGGACTGCTCACGCTGCGCCCCGGCGATCTGACCTTTGCTCACGTGCGCGCGTTCGTGGACGAGGTCGTCACCGTCACCGATGACGAGATGATCGACGCGCTGCGCTGGCTGTTTCGCGAGGCGCATCTCGTCGCTGAGCCAAGCGGCGCCGCTGCCACTGCCGCTGCGTTGCGCGCTGGTGTCGCTGGCTCTGTGGCCGTCGTCTCGGGAGGCAACGTCGATCCCGTCGCGTATGCGAGCTACATCTCGTAGTGTCCGGCTTTAGCCGGACCTGTAGTACCTGGCTTCAGCCGGACCCGAGAATTCGTCGCGCCTCTTCGATACCCTCATCGACGGTCGCGATCACACCATCAAGCTGTTTTTCGTAGACCTGTCTCAGTACTTCACCGACGCGTGGGCCGGGCTTCAGTCCGAGATCCAGCAAATGGCGGCCGAGCAGCAATGGCGGCGGCGGCTGATGTTCGACGCCGAGTGCACGGGCGCGTTCGATGAACCAGTCCATCGCCGAGCAGTCGAACGATCCCGTCCGGCCGCGGCAATCGGCGCGCGCGAGACGCGCCAGCAGTTCCAAATCCACCTTCTGCGCGAGACGACGGAATGCGCCGTCACCCACGTTCGCGGCCTTGTGAAACATGCCCGGCTTGAGATGCTGCGCGACGAGACCGATCACCTGATCACGCACGTCGAAGCCGTCGATCGTGTGGACGTTCAGCCGATCGAGCAATGATTCGGTCGGTTCGACGCCTGCCTGCTCGTGATCGAGGGAGCGGATACGCCCGTCCATGAACGCCGTGGTCGAAGGTTTGCCGAGGTCATGACATACCGCGCCCAGCATCACGGTGATGAGCTGCGGACGCGCGAGATCACCATTCGCCGCGCGCGCCTCGTCGATGACCATCAGTGTGTGCGTCCACACGTCGCCTTCGGGATGCCACTCCGGCTCCTGCTCGCAGCCGACCAGCGGACGCATCTCGGGCAGGACGCGATCGATGACACCGAGGTCGAGCGCGAGGGTGAAACCGGTCGACGGTCGTGACGCCTTCAGCAGCAGCTTCTCGATCTCTCCCCAGATCCGTTCCGCGGGGAGATCGTCAAGCGGAATCGACCTGCACAGTTCGCGCGTCTGCTCGTCGAGCGTCAGGTCGAATCTTGCCGCGAACTGGATCGCGCGCAGCACGCGCAAGCTGTCGTCGCCGAACGTCAGCGGATCGACGACGCGGAGGATGCGACGGGCGAGATCGCCACGACCATCGAAGGGATCTTCGTACTCGCTCGTGAGGGGATCCCACGAAATGGCGTTGATGGTGAAATCGCGGCGCCGTGCGGCGTCCTCCAGTGACATCGACGGATCGCCGCGGACTTCGAAGCCTTTGTGGCCACGCCCGCTCTTTGATTCGCGGCGGGGAAGTGCCACATCGATGTCGGCCAGGCTCAGATCGGCGACCCGCAGCTTGTAGACAGGGAAACTGGCGCCCACCGCTTCAACGCGGCCAAAAGGCTCGAGCAATGATGGCAGCCTATCTTCACCGATGCCGAATACCTCGATGTCGATATCCACGGGATCGTGGCTCTGGGCTGTGGGCTGTGGGCTGTGGACTGTGGGCTTTGGGCTCTGGGCTTGCTGATGTGCGAGAAGTGAATCGCGTACAAAGCCACCGACCACGAGCGCACGGCCGCCGGCGTCGCGTATCGCGCTCGCGAGGTCGGCGACGATCGGGGGAGCTGTAGTACCGTTCACGCGTCGATTATGACTGCAATCGCGGACCCTGCCGTCGCGCTCCTCAGCGATCTGGTTGCGATCGATTCGGTCAATCCGTCGCTTGCGTCAGGCGCACATGGCGAGGGCGCGGTGGCCCGACGCATTGCGAGCGAGCTCGAGTCGATCGGCGTGCGTGTCGAACTGAGCGACGTCGCGCCGGGCCGACCGAACGTCGTGGGTGTGCTCGAAGGACGTGCGCCGGGCCGCTCGCTGATGTTCTGCGGTCACACCGACACCGTTGGTGTGAGCGGTATGCTGAAACCGTTCGCACCCGAGATCCGCGACGGTCGCTTGTACGGCCGCGGTGCGCAGGACATGAAAGGCGGCGGCGCCGCGATGATTGGCGCCGTGCGTCGGATCGTCGAGAGCGGTGGCCTCGCACGTGGCCGCGTCATCGTGGCGGCAGTCGTTGACGAGGAGCATGCGAGCATCGGTGCCGAAGCTCTCGTCTCACAGTGGCGCGCGGATGCGGCTGTTGTCACCGAGCCGACGGGACTCGATGTCGCGGTTGCGCACAAAGGCTTTCAGTGGGTGGCGCTCGAGACCCGAGGACGTGCTGCGCACGGCAGCCGGCCGCGCGATGGGCGTGATGCCATTCTCCGCATGGGACGCGTGCTCGCGCGACTCGAGTCGCTCGACCGTCGTCTGCAACAGGGACCGTCACACCCGCTGCTTGGAACGGCGTCGCTGCACGCGTCACTTGTCGAAGGCGGTCACGAGT
>JBKPRH010000451.1:0-3849 GCA_046765795.1 Acidobacteriota bacterium
ATCGATACGCTGCGTCCGAGACGAGGCCCGTTCTGTCCCGATTCCATGGGAAGTGATGCCGCCATAAAACTCCTTGTGTGTGCCTCGACTATTGCGGGGATGGTGCCAACCTAGGGAGGCTGGCTGTATACCTGCTTTCAACTCGCTGATGGCATTCGACTTCACGTTCGCAGTTGAGGGATCATCAGGACTCGGCCGATACCACGTCGGGGACAGCCGCTTGGCCGTACACTGCGCCCGGCGGGCTGCACGCAAAATTTGCGAACTGAATGTGTTGAAATCTGCACGGTGAATTTCATCGGCCAAGATGTTGGCCGGGGAGGCCGGAAATGACCCGGCCTTCCCCGCGCTTCACCGGCGTCCTCGTCACGATCTCCGTCCTCGCGGTCGTCGGTCTGCTGATGCGGGGCTTCTCGTCTCCGGATTCAGCACCGAACACGGCGACCGGCAAGCCGAAGCGCGGCGGACAACTGGTCGCGTCCGCGAGGGGGGTGCCCAGGACGTTCAATCGCCTGATGGCGGCCGATCAACCCAGCGACATGTTCGCGATGTTGACGCAGGGGTCGCTCGTTCGGGTGAACCGGTCAACGTTCGAGCTCGAACCCTGGCTGGCCGAAAAGTGGGAGTCGACCAAGGACGGCCTCACCCATACCCTGCATTTACGGCCCGGGGTCACCTGGTCGGACGGCACCCCGTTCACGTCGGCCGACGTGCTCTTCACGCTGCAGGCGATGTACGACCCGAAGGTCCAAAGCGTGGTGCCGACCAGCGTGATGCCTGGTGGGAAGCCGATTCAGGCGACCGCGCCTGATGCCTCGACGGTCGTCGTGACATTCGCGCAAGCGTCGGGGGCGGGAATCGCGCTCCTCGACATGTTCCCGATTCTGCCAAAGCACAAGCTCGAGAGTGCTTATAAGGCCGGAACGTTCTCACAGGCCTGGAATACCGCGACGCCTCCGTCCGAGCTCGTCGGCACCGGACCATTCGTGCTGCGCGAGTTCAAGCCGGGAGAGCGCCTCGTCTTCGATCGCAACCCGATGTACTGGCGCACCGGTAGTGACGGTCAAAGGCTGCCGTATCTCGATCGTCTCATCCTGCAGTTCATTCCCGAGCAGAACGCAGAACTCCTTGCCCTGCAGGCGGGCACGACCGATCTCACGCAGAGCGAGCTACGCCCCGACGACTACGTGCCCGTCCGCCGCGCCGAAGAAGAAGGCAAGCTGACGTTGATCGAGGGTGGTGTCGGCCCCGATGCCGACGCGCTCTGGTTTTGCATGAATCCCCAGATTAAGAAGGGCGATCGCCGGCAGGCGTTCGTGCAGAAGCGCGAGTTCCGTCAGGCGCTCTCGCACGCGGTCGATCGAGAAGAGTTCGCGCATACGGTGTTCCTTGGTGAAGCGGTTCCGGTGTGGGGCCCCATCACCCCTGGGAACAAGCCGTGGTTTTCGCCGAACGTCCCGCGCTATCCGCATGACGTGAATCGCGCGCGCGAATTGCTGAAGAGCATCGGCCTCGAAGATCGCAACGGGAACGGCGTCGTCGAAAGCACCGACGGTGTGGAGGCGCGGTTCACCGTGATGACCCAGCGCGGCAACTCGAGCTACGAGCGTGGCCTCGCGGTCCTTCGCGACCAGGCGGCGAAGATCGGTGTGGCGTTCGACGCGGCGCCGCTGGAATACCCAACGATGATCGAGCGGCTACTCGCCTGTCAGTACGACGCGATCTATATGCGGCCGTTCATGACGCAGCTCGATCCGGCCGGCAACCTTGATTTCTGGCTCAGTTCGGGTTCGACGCATTTGTGGAACATGAACCAGAAGACGCCAGCGACGGAATGGGAGATCCGAATCGACACGATCATGCACGAGCAGGCGGCGACGGTGGATCCCGAACGGCGGCGCGACCTGTTCAACGACGCGCAGCGGATATTCGCCGAGAATGTCCCGGTGCTGTACTTTGTGGCACCGCGCTTGTACTTTGCGCACAGCAAACGCACAATGGGTGTGATGCCGTCAGTGATGCGCCCGCCGATCTTGTGGAACGCCGACTCACTCAGCGTCGCAGGGCCGTAACGTCACAGCCTCGATGGCGCGCTTCCTGATCCGCCGGTTCGCGTTCGCTCTCGTCCTGCTGTTCTGTACCTCGTCCGCCGCACTGTTTCTCACCCGTCTCGCTCCCGGTGACGTGACCTCGCAACTCGGACTATTCGCGTCGCCCGTCGAAATCGCGGCGGCTCGCACGCGCTTCGGCCTCGATCGCAATCCGATTGCGCAGTGGGGAAGCTGGCTCTCACGCGCAGCCCTCCTCGATTTCGGAGATTCCTTTCTCTATAACCGGCCGGTCGGCCCGCTTGTCGTCAAAGCCGCGGGCAATACCGCGGTGCTCGCGGTATGTGCGTTGATCGTGGCAACGCTGGTTGGGATTGGTCTCGGCATCTTCACTGGCACTCGCCGCACGGGATGGGTGTCGGGTCTCGTGCGCGCCGCCTCGGTCATGTTCCTTTCCGTGCCGCCGCTGCTCATGTCGCTGATGCTGGTGTTCATCGCAGCGCGAACGCGGTTGCTGCCGACGGGTGGGATGTCCTCGGCAGGAACGGTCGATGCGTCGTGGGTGGAAACGATGATCGACGTGGCCTGGCATCTCGTCCTGCCCACGCTCGCGCTGGCGCTGCCGATTGCCGCCGCATTCGAGCGTTTGCAGTCGCAGTCGATGTCGGAGGCGGTGCGTCAGCCGTTCCTGCTCGCAGCGATCGCGCGCGGTCTGCCGAGGCGCGAGATCATCTGGCGTCATGCATGGCGCGTGTCCATCCGGCCAATCTGCGGCGTGTATGGACTGGTGATCGGATCGTTGCTCTCGGGATCGTTCATCGTCGAGTTCGTGACGGCGTGGCCAGGCATCGGTCGATTGATGTACGAGGCACTTCGCGCGCGAGACATTTACCTTGTGTCTGCATGCGCGGCGGCGGGCGCAGGCTTTCTCGCCTTTGGCACGTTGCTCGGTGATCTGCTACTGGCCGTTGCCGATCCCCGCGTGCGTGAGGACATCGAAGCTTGAGGATCGCCGGAGCGGTACTGCTCGGCCTGATTGTGCTCGCGGCGTGCGCCGCACCGTGGCTCGCACCCAACTCTCCAAATCAACGCTTCCCCGATTTGTTGTACGCGCCGCCGACGAAGATACATCTCGGCGACGGGATGACTGGGCCGCATCTGCATCCACTCAAGATCGTCAGCCGTCTCGAGCGACGGTTCGAGGAAGACCGCGCGACGCATGTACCGCTGCGCTGGTTCAGCGGAGGCGTGCTCGTCTCGGCTGACCCTGACAAGGGCGTGCCGTTGCTTCTGCTCGGTGCCGATGCGTTTGGACGCGATCGCTTCTCGCGACTCCTGCACGGGTCGCGTGCGACGCTGGCGCTTGGCGTACTCGCGACGCTTTTCGCGACGGCAGTCGGTGCGCTTGTCGGTGGCGTTGCCGGCTACGCAGGAGGCCGGCTTGATACGCTCCTTTCGCGCGTGTCCGAGTTCGTCGTCGTGCTCCCGGCGATCTACGTGACGCTTGCACTGCGCGCGGTGATGCCGCTCGTCCTCCCAGGCTCGACGATCTTCCTGCTGCTGCTGACGATCTTCGCGTTGCTCGGCTGGCCGATGGTGGCTCGCGGTGTGCGCGCGATCGTGCTCGTCGAGCGCGACCGAGAGTATGCCATCGCGGCGCGTGCTGCGGGCGCCAGCCCTACACGCCTGCTCACCCGACATCTGCTCCCTGCAGCACTGGGTTACCTGAGCACACAAGCCAGCCTGTTACTGCCGGCGTTCATCCTCGCTGAGTCCACGATGTCGTACGTCGGCCTTGGCT
>JBKPRH010000452.1:0-6209 GCA_046765795.1 Acidobacteriota bacterium
GACGTCACCCGTTGCGGCGCTTGTGGTCAGGCTTGCACAGACAAGGAGCGCAACGATCCGCGCGGCGTGGGTCAGTCGCATGAGCTCTAAAGAGGGATGCGGCCCTTGTTGCCGCCGAAGTGCTCGAGCTCGACGCCGAACTTCTCGGCCATGCTGATGAGGAGATCGGCATTCGGTGTCAACGGTCCACCAACGATGTGACGACCGCCCTTCACTGATCCAGCTGCGCCACCGACCAGCAGCGTCGGCAGCAGGTCGGCCGAATGGACGTTTCCGTTCCCCATGCCGCTACCGTACAGGATCAGCGATTGATCGAGCAGCGAGCCGTCACCGTCGGGGGTCGAACGCAGCCGCTCGAGGAATTTCGCAAACAAGGTGAGATGGTAGGTGTTGACCTTGGCGTGCGCCTCGATCGCCTGTGGCCTGTTGCCGTGATGAGAGATCGAGTGATGCGGCTCGGTGACACCGATATTGGGATACGTACGCTGGCTCAACTCGCGGCCGAGCATGAACGTAAAGACACGCGTCAGGTCGGCTTGATACGCGACCGCCAACAAGTCGAACAGCAGCGTCGTGTGCTCCTCGAACGACTCCGGCACGCCGACCGGCGCGTTCGGCACCGTCAGTAGCGAGTCAGCCTGCTGCTCGGCACGCTGGATTCGCCGCTCGATCTCACGAACGTGATTCAGGTATTGGTCGAGGCGAACGCGATCGGCCGGCCCCAGCCCCGCTTGCACGTCGCGGAGATCGCCGGCCACGAAATCCAGCAGACTGCGGTCAGTCTTCATCCGCGCCAGACGATCGTCGCGAGTCGCACCGCCGCCGAACAAACGCTCGAAGACGGCGCGCGGGTTGATCTCCATTGGCAGCGGCGCGGTCTCCGACTGCCAACTCAACGTGTTCATGTAGGCGCAGCTGAATCCAGGCGCGCAATCGCCGACGAGACCGGTGAAGTCCTCAGTCGCCAACTCGATTGAAGGGAACGTCGTCTCCTGACCAATCGTGCGTGCGACGAGTTGATCGACCGTGATGCCCAGCGAATAGTCAGGTCCGGCGGTTCGCTTCGGTGGCACACCCGCGAGCCACGACGCGGGCGCCCCCGCATGATTGGTGTCGTAGCCCTGCTCCGGTCGCGTGAGATTCGTGACGATGGTGAGTGAATCGCGAAACGGCTCGAGAGGGCTGAGGATCGACGTGAACTCGAACCCGGTGCCTTCGGTCGCCGGCGTCCAGCGATCCATGATCGCGCCGTGCGGAATGTAGACACAGCCGAGCCGCTTGCGCGGGGCCGCTGCCTTCACCGTCGGCGTCAGCGCCGGCACCATCGCATCGAGCAGCGGCAGCGCCAACGCAGCGCCCATGCCCTTCAGTATTCGGCGACGCGGAATTGCGGCTTTGTGAATGAACACGTCAGTCGGACTCAGATCTCGACGGCGCCCTTGCTCACTCCGAATTTCTCCTGCTCGACTCCACACTTCTGCGCGATCGCCAGCAGCAGGTTCGCCATTGGCGTGTTCTCCGGCGTCACGATGTGGCGATTGCCTTTCATCCGTCCAGCCGCGCCGCCGACCAGCACGTGCGGGAGCGGCGAGCCCGTGTGGCCGTTGCCATCGCTCATGCCGCTGCCGTAGACGAGGAGCGAATGATCGAGCAGCGAGCCATCGCCGTCAGGCGTGGAGCGCAGCCGCTCGACGAACTTGGCAAACATCCCGACGTGGTACGCGTTGAGCTTCGCGTGCCCGGCGATTGCTGCGGGCCGGTTCCCATGATGCGAGATCGAATGATGCGGCTCGGTGACGCCGATCTCGGGATACGTCCGCTGGCTCACTTCGCGAGCCATCATGAACGTGAATACGCGAGTCTGGTCGGTCTGGAACGCCAACGCCATCAGGTCGAACAGCAGCGCCACGTGCTCGACATACGCCTCGGGTACACCGACCGGCGCACTCGGCACGTCGGCGGAGATCGTGGACTGCTGCTCGGCGCGCTGGATCCGTCGCTCGATCTCCCGGACGTAATCCAGGTATTCAGTCAGCTTGGTCTGATCACCAGCGCCAAGTTCGCCTTGCAGCGTCTTCAGATCGCCGGCCACGAAGTCCAGCAGACTTCGATCCGTGCGCATCCGTGCACGGCGATCGTCAGCCGTGCTGCCACTTCCGAACAGGCGTTCGAATACGACGCGCGGATTGATCTCCATCGGCAGCGGCGTCGTGTCTGTCTGCCAATTGAGCGTGTTCATGTATGCGCAGCTGTAGCCGGGATCACAGGCGCCAACCAGTCCGGAAAAATCTTCCGTCGCGATCTCCAGGGAGGGGAACGTGGTCTCCTGGCCGATACGCTTGGCGATAACTTGATCGACCGAGACACCGACGCGGAAATCAGGGCCGTCGGTGCGCTTCGGTGGAACGCCGGTCAACCAGCAGCCCGACGACACGGCGTGGTTGCTGTTCACCTCGGCGCGGGTGAGATTGCTGACGACGACGGCTGAATCGCGAAACGGTTCGAGCGGCTTGAGGATCGGGGTGAATTCGAAGCCTGGGCCCGCGGCGGCCGGCGTCCACTCCTTCATGATCACGCCGTGCGGGATGTAGACGAATCCCGCGCGCAGCTGCGGTCGAGCCGCGGTCTGCGCAGCAGCGGTCAACGCCGGCACCATCGCATCGAGCAGCGGCAGCGACAGCGTCGCGCCGATGCCTTTCAGGATGTGCCGCCGTGAGATCGCTCGTTTGGATATAAACATCCCGCCCAGTCCTCAGTTCGTTCCCCGCGCACTCCGCATCTGGAACGGCGTGCTGCTCACAATGCCCCGAACCAGCGACGAGAACCGATAGTTCTCGCGCGCCGACGACCGAACGATCGCTCGCACCGCCGGCATGTCCTGTGACTCCAGCGTTCGACCGAGCCCGTAGGTCATCAGCTTCTCCGTCATCGTGCCGACGAGCACGTCGGGTCGCCGAACGAGTGCGGCGCGCAGCGCCGCAACGCCATCGATCTTCGTACCGTCGGTGAGCTCGCCGGAGGCGTCGATGGCGATGCCCGATTCTCGCGTACGCCAGGCGCCAACGGCATCGAAGTTCTCGAGTGCCAACCCGAGCGGATCCATGACTTTGTGACATCCCGCGCACGCCGGGTTCGAGCGGTGCTGCTCCATCCGTCCTCGAACCGTGCTTGGCACGCCCGGCACCTCCTCGGGGAATGGGGGCACCACGGCCGGCGCCGGTGGCGGCGGTGTGCCGAGCAGGTTGTCGAGAATCCATTTGCCGCGGACGACCGGCGACGTGCGATCGGCATGCGACGTCAACGTCAGCACACCGCCTTTGCCCAATAGACCGCGCCGCGCATCCTGCTTCAACGAGACGCGCCGGAAATCGGGACCGTAGACATTGGGAATGCGGTAGTGCTTCGCCAGTCGCTCGTTCACGAACGTGTAGTCCGCGGTCATCAAATCGAGCACGCTGCGGTCCTCGGTGATGACGCTGCCCACGAAGAGCTCGAGCTCGCGCTCGAAGGCCTGTCTCAGGTTGTCGTCGAAGTCGGGAAAGTCGTTCTTGTCCGGCGTCGTGTTGCGCAAATTGCGGATATGCAGCCACTGCCCGGCAAAGTTATCGACCAGCGCCTGTGAGCGCGGATCGGCGAGCATCCGCCCTACCTGTGCGTCGAGCACCGCCGGCTTGCTCAACTGACCCTTACTGGCCAGATCGAGTAGCTCGTCGTCCGGAATGCTGCTCCACAGGAAGAACGACAGCCGCGACGCGAGATCGACATCGCTCACGCGATATGGGCTGCCCGCCGTCACGCCAGCAGGATCGCGCTCAACGCGGAACACGAACTTCGGGCTGACCAGCACCGCACGCGTCGCCAGTTCGATGCCGCGTTCGAACGACCCTTCGCGACGGCCCGCGTCGTAGAACGACATCAGGCTCGTGAGATCCGCCTCTGTCACCGGCCGTCGATACGCGCGTCTGGCCAGCGTCGAGACAATCCGCTTCGCGCATGCGGATTCCTCAGCGGATTTCGTCGGCTTGCACACGAACAGGCGACGACGACTGGGTGTGTCGCTAACGCCGGTCGCATTGAACGGACCACTGATAGTGATGTTCTCGACGTGCGGCAGACCGAGATGGTCGGTGGCGATCAAGGTGCTGCGATCGAAGGCTTGCAGGCGATTCGCGCCCTGCGCCGCGTTCTTCATCAGGAAGGCAGCACCCACCGGGCGCTGACCGGCTTTGACCTTGACGCGAACCTGCAGCCGCTCCGCGAGCGAGTTCACGACGTTGGTCGCATTCAGCGACGACTCGGTGTAATCCTTCGCGCCGCCCACCGGCGCCAGCAGCACGCGCTCACCATCAACGGTCACTTCGAGCTGATGCTCGTACTCCAGACCGCGAATCGAGCCCAGATTGATCTCGAGAAGCTTGACCTTGATCACATACTCGCCGTCGAGTGGGAATGTGTGCTGGGCGATCAGGCCGCCGCGCGTCCCGGGCGGCAGTGCCTCATCCTGTGCCGTCTGCGACGCATCGCCGCGAATGCGATAGGTCTCCGATCCGGCGATGATCTTGGGATCGCCGACCGCGAGTGCACTGATCGTCGCGGCCGCGGACAGATAGCGCTCGAGCAGCACCGGTGAGACGCTGAGCACATCGGCGATGTTGTCGAACCCGTCCGCCGAGTCATCGGGCGGCAGGAGTTCCGCCGGATCGACGTTCAACGCAAGCAGATCGCGAATCGCGTTCGCATACTCGGCGCGATTCAGCCGGTGTGGTGCCGGCCGTCCTGGATTGGGGCGGTTCGCCGCTGCCCGATCCAGCGTCGTCTCGAGAAACGACACCAGCGCATTGTGTGCGGCGGCGTCCGGACGCGGCATTCCGGCCGGGGGCATGGCACCGGCGCGCAGCTTCCGAACCACCTTTTCCCACATCTCGCTGTCCTGGGCGATGCGGGCGAAGTCGGCGTGGTCGAGGACGACCCCGGAAGCGGTGGCCGCGGTGCGGTTCCGTTCGTTATGACAGGTGGCGCAGTACTGCTTGATCGTCCGTTCGAGATCGGCAGTCGCCGGAGGCGCGTCAGCCGGCGTCTGCGCACGAGGGGCAGACGAGGACACGGTCAGCGCCCATGTCGCCACGGCCAGCACAATGGCCACACGTCCGCCCCGCATGACTCGCATGTCGATGGCTAGGATACGTGATCGGCCGAAGACCCTTCTGTCCCCTATTTAGGGGGGAAGGGACCAGGCACAAAACCAAGCCCCAAGGACCAATAAAATGTGCCGCGATGTCGCGCGCATCCCGGCTCCCGGTCGCCGTGATCCTCTCCGCACTGTGGGGCATCGCGTCGAGCGCACAAAGCACCCTCGTCAGGTTTGTCGATGTCGCCGCCGAGGCCGGTCTCAATCTGGTCAACGTCTCTGGCGGGCCGTCCAAAGACTTCATCGTCGATGCCAACGGCAACGGTGCGGCGTTCTTCGACTACGACAACGACGGCGACCTCGATGCGCTGATCGTCAACGGCTCTACGCGCGAGCACATCGCCACGGGGGGCGACCCGATGGTGGCCCTGTATCGTCAGGACCAGGGCGGCCGGTTCACGGACGTGACCGCGTCCAGCGGCTTTACCAGGCGCGGCTGGGGATCGGGCGTCTGCGTCGGTGACTACGACAACGACGGTGCGCCCGACGTTTACATCACCGCATTCGGACCCGACGTGTTGTGGCACAACGGCGGCAACGGCACCTTCACCGATGTCACGCGTCGCGCTGGGATCGACGACACACGATGGGGCACCAGCTGCGCCTTCGCCGATTACGACCGCGACGGCGACCTCGACCTGTACGTCGCGAATTACGTGAAGTTCGACGAGTCGATTCCCGCTCGAGGCACGACGGCCAACTGCCGCTTCATGGCGACCGACGTCTTCTGTGGTCCGAAGCGCCTCACCGGCGATCCCGACATCCTCTATCGCAACAACGGCGACGGCACGTTCACTGATGTCACCACGAGCGCCGGCATCACCGACCCTGGCTACTACGGCTTCGGTGTGGTGTTCACCGATCTCAATGACGATGGCTGGCCGGATATCTATGTGGCAAATGATTCGGTACCGAATCTGCTGTTCAGAAACAAGAAGGACGGCACGTTCGTCGAGGAGGGGCTGATCTCGGGCGCGGCGTTGAGCAGCGACGGCCGTCCGCAGGCGGGCATGGGCGTGGA
>JBKPRH010000453.1:0-19084 GCA_046765795.1 Acidobacteriota bacterium
CTCGTGATCAACGCGGAGCAAGCGATGCTCACAGCAAATGGACGCGGGTCACTCGTCCTGCGCACGTGGCACGACGTCGCACACAACGCCGTCGTCCTGCAGGTCAGTGACGACGGGCCAGGTGTACCGACTGAGGTGCGCAGCAAGATCTTCGATCCGTTCTTTACGACCAAGGAAGTCGGCAAAGGTACCGGGCTGGGGCTGACAGTCGCGTACGCGATCGTGCAAGAGCACGGCGGCAGCATTCGCGTGGAGTCGCCCCCGACCGGTGGCGCGTCATTCACCGTGCAGTTCCCGGTGAGCAGCGTCGAACACGCGGCGCGGCCGCGTGCATCGAGCGGTTCTGCTGAGAGCTCGCTCGACGGCGCGTCGGTGCTGCTCGTTGAGGATGAACGCGCACTCGCGACGGCGGTCGTTGAAGCGTTAACTGAAGCGGGGTTGCATGTTGAGCACGCGGGCGATGGTGAGGAAGCCCTCGCCCGCGTGCGTCAGAATCGTTACGACGTCGTGATCTGCGATCTCAAAATGCCGCGCGTGGACGGCATGACGCTCTATCGCGCAATCGCGACCTTGTCGCCCTCGTTGTCGCGACGTGTGATCTTCGTCACGGGAGCCGTCGCGGGACCAGAGGCTGAACGCTTTCTCGAGGAGAGCGGCTGCCGCTGGTTGTCCAAGCCCTTCCGGCTCGCAGACTTGCTGCGCAATGTCCGTGAAGCGCTCGCGTAGTCGACGACCACACCGTGCTGGGCCTCGTGTGCCGTGCGCTCGCTCGGCAGCGTAGCCTTTGCCATCTTCGGCTTCTGGAACTCGAGGATCGCGCTGCGCATCACCTTCATGGCTTCGGCCGCAGGCACCATCGAACCGAGCGCGTCACGGAGGCGGCGAATCGCTCGCGCGTGCAGCTGTGAGACGCGTGATTCATTGACGCCGATCTCGGCACCGATCTGCTTCATCGTCGCCTCGCCGTAGTAGTAGAGGCTGATGACCTTCTGCTCTCGGGGCGGCAGCGACGCAATGGCGGCGCAGACTCGTTCTTTCGTCTCCTGCCGTTCGTACGCTTCGTCAGGCTGCTCAGGTTCCGACGGGATCAGCGCGGTGGGCAGCGTCGACTCGTCAAGGTTTTCGTTGTTGGCCAGCGGTGATGTGGATTCGATGGCGTTGATTCGCACGATCGTGCGGCCAAGGCGTTTTTCGTCGGATCCAATCTTTGCCGCGAGGTCCGCCAGCGACGGCTCATGGCCCAGTTCTCGACGCAGCTCCTCGCGAGCGGCTTCGAGCTCGCGCCGCTGACGACGGACGCCGCGCGGCCAGGCGTCCTTGCGGAGGGCATCAATCATCGCGCCCCGAATACGACGTTCGGCGAACGTCTCGAACTTGATCCCGCGCGCCTCGTCGAAGCGGTGGGCTGCGTCAATCAAACCAATGACGCCGTCCTGGACGAGATCCCCAATATCGATTGAATGGGGCATCGTAGCGGCAACGCGACGGGCAAGCTGTTCGACGAACGGTAGACTGGCTGTAACGCGCGGATTGACCGAGCTGCTCTGGCTCTGGGGGCGCATGAGTGTGACCTCCGGCGCCAAGTAAGGCAACCGCGGTACCAACAAGTGGAATCAGCGGGAATCGCAGTGCAACATCGTGAGTGTGGTCCCCCTAAGTAGCTGTTTCTGCAGAGGTTCAAGTCGGCCAAGCTCGCAGATCCTGCACACACTAGCCGACGGCGAAAAGGCCGATTCGCCAGAAATTTGACGCGAACGACGGCCCTCAACGCCAACATCCTGACACACGAATTACGGTTTTGATGAGGTGTTCTCGGACGGGTCAGGTCCGAACAAATGTGCCGAGAGATGTACTGAAGTGAGGCGGCTAGCCGACCAAGGGTTCTGTTCTTTGACGGATCTCTCGAACAGTCCCCAAGGCGGCGGCAAGGGCGCCAGAGACAATCTGGGACGCCCGATCGCGATTGACGGCATCGGAAGCCTTGGCTTCCTGCAACTCGGCGTGCGACAGCACGATCCCGAGCTGACTATTCAGGCGGTGGAATAGCGCCTGGAGCTCTCGCTCCCTGCTGCGACTCGTCGGCGTTTGGGCCGTCGGTCGACGGCCGCAGGCTCACGCGTGGGAGCCGGGCGCGGTCCTAGCGTCGGAGTCTTCGGAACGAGGCGTGGGCGCAGCGTCGCGCCACAGCGTGTCCGCAAAGATCCGGATGGATCCGCCGGCGGTCCGGACGTACTCGACCTTGCCCGCGGAAATCCAGTTGTAAATCGTGCGACGGCTGACTCCAACAGCCTCGCAGGCCTTCATGATTGAGAGGGTCTGGCGGTCCATATTTGCTCAACGGGCCTCGGATCGTGACGGCCCTCAAAAGTTTGCACAGGGGGCCACAGGGCCCCAACACGACCTCAGAACCCTGTATCGGCTGGTTGCCACCGATCCTTAGGCTGGCTTGTGTCAATATATTGGCGCTCCCTAAAATGAGTGGCGCTCCCCATCTGCTCTTCATCGACGACGAGGCCACACTTCGCGGTCTCATGGCCGAGCGTCTGACGGAACGGGGGTTCGTGGTTCGGGAAGCCGGCAGCGGTGAACAGGCCCTCGAACTTCTCGACCAGATCGCTTTTGACGCCGTTATTACGGACCTCAAACTCCCCGGCATCGATGGCTCTCGCGTCCTAGAGGTGGCCCGCGAGCGGTACCCCGGTATCGTCACGATCGTGATCACGGGATACGGCACGATGTCCGATGCTTTGAACGCGGGCAAGCGGGGCGCGTCGGATTTCATAGCAAAGCCGTTCCAGTTCGACGAGCTGTTTCTTCGCCTGCAGAAAGCGCTGGAGCAACAACGACTCAAATCGCATAACGCCTATCTGCAGTCGGAACTTGATCAGCGCCACCATCAGTTCAGCAGCATCATCGGCCAGAGCAGCCGGCCGATGCAGAAGCTGGTTCACGTGCTCGAGACGGTCGCACCTTCTAACAGCACGATCCTGATCACCGGCGAGACGGGCGCCGGGAAGGAAGTCGTCGCGCGCGCCATTCATCACAACAGTGCGCGACGGCAGAATCGCTTTGTTGCGCTCAACTGCAGCGCGATCCCCGAGACGCTGCTCGAAGCAGAGTTGTTCGGCCACGTGCGCGGAGCATTCACCGGCGCCGTCGGCGCACGACAAGGGCGATTCGAACAGGCGCATAAGGGCACGCTGTTTCTCGATGAAGTGGGCACCATGAGTACAGCGTTGCAGATGAAGCTGCTGCGCGCGCTTCAAGAGCGTGAATTCGAGCGGATCGGAGATAACCAGACCGTAAAGGTCGATGTGCGGGTGATCGCGGCGACGAACTCAGATCTCTCGAAGATGGTCGCCGAGGGCACGTTCCGCGAAGATCTTTATTACCGCCTGCATGTGATCCCGATTCAGCTTCCTCCGTTGCGACAGCGTCGCGAGGACATACCGGCTCTGGTCAAGCACTTCCTGGAGAAGTTCGCCCCGGGCACAGCGATGCAAGTCTCGCAGGGCGCGATGCGCGCGCTGATGGCATATCAATGGCCTGGCAACGTACGCCAGCTGGAGAACGCCATCGAGCGAGCGGTCGCGTTGAGCGCGGGCCGTCGAGAGGTTGCAATCACCGACCTGCCCGCTGAGGTGCAGACTACACCGGAGACGACGGAAACACTGTTCGTGGATTTTCCGGACAGCGGCCTCGACCTGCCTGCGTATCTCGCCAAGATCGAGCGCGATCTGATTCAGCGCTCGCTCGAACGAACCGGCGGCAATCGCAACAAGGCCGCCGAGTTGCTGCGCATCAAACGCACCACGCTCGTGGAGAAGTTGAGACGCCTCGGGCCCGAGTGATCACTCGTACAACACGAGGAAGAAATGCCACCGCGTTATTCGTACTGGACCATTCTCGCCGGCGGACTGCCGACTGCATTCCGTGCTGCTGAGCGCGAGGATCTCTTACCAACGTTCAACCGCATTCGTGAGAAACATCCCGACGCTGAGATGAAATGGTTTGCGAGAGGGCGCCTCTGGCAGTCTCCCGACGAAGCACAGGCCGATCTTGAACGTGCACGGATCAGACGCGATCGCGATTGGCGGCCTGGCGGCGACCATCGCGACCCGCGACAGACCTTCAAGACCAAACGCAAGCAAGACGACCCGCGGCGAGAGAAGACACGGCGGCGGCCGTCGTCGGAACCTACGGTGGCCGACACGCGTTCCAACGGGCCTGCGTCAAAGCCCGGCGCGCCACGCATGCGCCCCAAGGGACCTGCGTGGAAATCCGGTGGGCCCGACACGCGCCCCACAGGACCTGCGGCGAAATCTGGTGCGCCTCACACGCGCCCCACAGGACCTGTGGCGAAATCTGGTGCGCCCCACACACGCCCCACAGGGCCTGCGGCGAAATCCGGCGCGCCACGCACACGCCCCACCGGACCTGCGGCGAAATCCGACGCGCCACACAGACGCCCCACCGGACCTGCGGCGAAATCCGACGCGCCACACAGACGCCCCACCGGACCTGCGGCGAAATCCGGCGCGCCATACACGCGCCCCAGCGGACCAGGCGGCGCGCCACCTACGCGCCCTGCGGGACCTGCATCAAAATTCGGTTCGCCACACAGACGTGGCGTGCGGCCACCTAAGCGACGGCCGCGATGATCCTTCACGTCGTTCTGTTTCGTCTGAAACCAGGTCTTCGCGGCGAGGAGCGACACGCGCTTGCCGCGACACTCGCGCGCGCGACTAGTGAGATTCCGTCGATACGCCGCGCGCGCATCGGCTCCCGCGTCAGGCTTGGTCGCACCTACGAACAGCTCATGACCACGGACTATTCGTTCGCAGCGATTCTCGAGTTCGACGATCGCAATGGACTGCAGACGTATCTCGATCATCCCGCGCACGAGCAACTCGCTCAACGTTTCTACGCAAGCGTTGATGCGGCGTTGACGTACGACTTTGAGATGTGGGAAAGCGACGAGGGGATCGAGAGAATTCGCGGCGAGCTGTGACGAGCCGCCGAGAGACTGCAGTCTCGCTGCAGCTCTCCGCGGTATCTTTGTCGAATGCGGATCAGCCGGCCACGTAGGCTGACGACGGCCGATCCTGGCGACGCATCGCCGCGCGGGCGGTGCGATAGGGTCCTACCGGCAGGTTGCAGTTCTGCTGATAGAGAAACGCGTGGAAGCGTTTGTAATCGGTCGGCGGCAAACCGAACACACCGAGCAGTGCTCGATAACTGCCTCGCGTGTGCTCGAGGCCGCGATGGATCAGCGCTGCGAGATCATCACGCGTGAGTTCGTGCGCTTTGAACGGCTGATGTACGACGGTCCAGAAACTCTCGCCTGCGATCAAACGTTCCCAGAGACGATCCGCAGTGGTCGTGCTGCGCTCGGGCCGTCGCGGGCTCGACGAGACGTTCTCGTGCGGTAGACCCGGCGCCGGCATGGAGACTGCCGGTGCCGTCTCGCGCCACCCACGGATCTCAGTCGGCAGATCTTCCGCTGCGATCGGACGCTCCCACTCGCGAACGACGAGTCGCTCGGCGAGATTCTTCAACTCGCGTACGTTGCCGGGCCACGGATACGCGACGAGCAACTGCTCGGCGTCCATCGTGAGCTCCGGGCAATGCAGCCGATGCGTGTCGGCGGCGCGACGCAGATAGTGGCGCAACAGGAGCATGACATCCTCGGCGCGCTCCCGGAGCGGTGGTACGTGGATCTGGATGATGTTCAAACGGAAGTACAGGTCCTCGCGGAACACCCCGGCTTCGATGCGCTCACGCAGATTCCGGTTTGTCGCCGTGATCAACCGCACGTCAGAGCGGCCCGTCACGCCATCGACGCCGATCGTTTGGATCTCTCCGGTCTCCGCAAATCGCAGGAGTACGGCCTGCATTCGGAGACTCATCTCGCCGAGCTCGTCGAGAAACAGTGTGCCGCGATCGGCCTGTCGCACCAGACCGGGCTTGTCTCGATATGCGCCCGTGAAGCTTCCTCGCGTGTGGCCAAACAGCTCCGACTCGAGAAGCGTTTCAGGAATACCGCTGCAGTTGACCGCCACAAACGTCCGCGACGCACGAGCGCTCTGGTCGTGAATGAGCCGCGCAACGACTTCTTTGCCCGAGCCTGTCTCACCGAGCACGAGTACCTTCGCATCGGTACGTGCAGCCGCCTCGATCTCCCGGCGCAGCGACACAATGGCCGGGCTCTCTCCCAACAGCAGGGGCAGATTTTTGTTGGTCCGTGGCACTGGGAACGTAGACATCTGGCTCAATTCTCCAAATCTCAGATAACGAGCAGGGAATTAGTCTGCCTTTTTGGAGCGACTAAGGTCAACGGTAAAGTCACGTAAAGTCGGTCAGGAGATCACAGTTTTGCGCTGAAATCTCATCCATACGGAAGAAAAATTGACACTCAAGCGTAGCGTGATTGCGTTAACACGTTGTAACAAAACGACTTTCAATTCTGACTACGCACATCTGCTTTTCTGGCACGAAACATGGTTCGCTTGAGACGGAGCGAATGGCCTGTGGGCGCAGAACTGATCCCAGAAACTGAGAAGTCGTTGGATTCGCTGTTTTCAGCGCTGGACGGGAAGCTCGCCGATGGCGCGCCCGCCAGAATTCTCGGGATCTACGACGACGGGAAGGAGTGGTGGATCCAGGTCGCGCGGGGCGACGACGACATCAATACGATCGTTCTTCGATTGTCCCGCTTCGCCAGCGTCTTCAACGCGGTGGCCGCGTTGAGGCGATGGAGTTGCTCGGGAACGAGTGCACCTCGAATTGTGCGGGCGATGTCCCTGGTCTAGAACTCGGTTACGCTGGAGGCGGCTCAGGCCTCCGCAATCGAACCATCTGCACGCGCGGTACTCACGCGATTCTTCCCCGCTCGCTTCGCATGATAGAGCGCGCGATCGGCGCGCTCGATAAGGTCTCTCGCCGTGACTCCCGGTGGCGACACAGCGACACCGATGCTCGCCGTCACGCGCAACCCTACCAGGTCCGGTTCGTTGCGCTGATACGCCTCAACCCGTTGCCGAATCCGTTCTGCGATCGCGCCTGCACTCTCCGCGGTGCCTCCGGGCATCATCACCGCGAACTCTTCGCCGCCGAATCGTGTGCAAACGTCGAAGATACGTACCGATCGACGGAGAATTTCAGAGATGTCGCGAATGACCATGTCACCCGCGACATGGCCGAAACGATCGTTGATGCTCTTGAAGCCGTCGAGATCGACCATCAGCAGACCGACCGACGTCAGTTGGCGAATCGCTCTGTGGAGTTCCTCTTCCAATCGCGCCTGGAAGTATCTGCGGTTGAAGAGACCGCTCACGGGATCGATCACCGCGGCCTGTGCGTAGGCCTGCGCTTCGCGCAGCACACGTTCACGTCCGAGAGCGAGTGCGACTGGTGCCGTCAACACACCGATCGCGGCAGCGTCTTCCTGTGAATACGGAGTGCCACCGATGCGGTCGGTGAGCGACACGACTCCGAGTGCTTCACTGCCTGCAACGATCGGAATCGACATGAACGAGTTCGTGCGGTACCGCGAGCGCTGACGATCGAGACCGGGACTCTCGCTGACGTCGGCAACCACGAGCGGCGTTCTCGTTTGATAGACACTGCCGATCACGCCGGCGCCCGGCGCAATCCGCAGGTGCTCGACGAGCGCGTGCGGATAGCCGCGCGTCGCGACGATCGACAACTCGCCATCTCCAGTCGCAACAGCGAGTGATGCGATGCGGCTGGGCACGGCCTGCACGACGAAATGCAGAACCGCTTCGCCGACGGCAGTGAGACCAGTGGTATCGGCGAGCGTACGCGTCAGTCGCCGTGCAGCGGCATCAAGCGCCCACGGCGCGCGGCCGCCGCGCGTGGTGCCGCTCAGATCACGCGCGAGCGTGACGAGGTCTTGCGCCGACCCGGTCCAATCACCTTCGAGCAGCAGGATGACCGGTGTGCTGGGCGCTGCGGCCAGGCCCACAAGGGTCCAGTCATGGTCCTCCGAGCGCCACACATCGACACCTAAGCCAAGCGTCAGGCCGACGCTGTCAAACGCGTGCGAACCGCCGTTGTGCAGATGCGATAGCGACGGTGTCGGCGCGGACTCGACGGCCACAACCCAGGCGCCCTCATGCTTACCCGCAACCGCCGCCTTCGTCTCGAGGACACGGCCGATCAGCGAGACAAGGTGCGCAAGAAACTCGCGAGGAGCCGCCGCAGCAGGCACACGTTGAGGGACTTGGAGCAGCGCGCTCCGCTGGTCGGACGACAGCCGCCGATGCCCGCCCGGGGGATGGGCGATGTGAGACATCTCCTGCTGAAATCCCGAGTCGGGGAGATATTCCCCCCGCGTTTGGGAATCGTCGTTCTCGAGTCGATTCACTTGACGCAGATCCCGGCCTGTACGCGCGGCTCTCGCCAACTACTCCATATCACGTCCTGCTGAGGTGGCAACAACCGTGCCCCAGACGGAACCGTAATTGATGTCAGGCTGGCGAGTTATACGGACAATCGTCCCGAGCGCCGCTGGCGCTCGAAACCCGATAAGCGGGGCCCGAAGGCCGACGCTTATCGGTACTCTTTGAACGGAATCTGGCAGTCGTGCTTACGCAGGAAATTCAGGAAGCGTTTGTAGTCCCGTGCTTCCATGTTGAACAGACGCGCGACGATTTTGTAGTTGCCGCGCGCTTCTTCCAGACCGCGACGCACAACCTCGCGCACATTCGCACGCGTGATCTCGCGATCCATGAAGAGCGGATACACCGCCGTCCAGAACGACTCGTGCTGCTCGATCATCCGCTTGTAGAGGTCATCCGCGACCGTACGACGACGCTCGCGCTTGGGCCGGAGGAGGACCGCATCGTACGAGCGAATCTCGGACGACAGATGCTCGAGCTCGATCGTCGGGCCGGTGACGGTCACGACCAGACGCTCGATCACGTTCTCGAGCTCGCGAACATTGCCCGGCCAGGAGTACTCGGTCAACGACTTCATCGCTTCCGGCGAGACGCCGTTGATTCCAGAGCGGCTCGCTGCGGAGAACTGCGTGAGGAATTGGTGCACAAGCACCGGAATGTCTTCTCGACGATCACGCAGCGGCGGAACGACTATGTGAATGACGTTGAGGCGATAGAAGAGATCCTCGCGGAACGTCCCCTGCTTGATCATTTCTCGCAGGTCACGGTTGGTCGCAGCGATCACACGCACGTTGACGATGCGGCCACTGCCGTCGGCACCAACTTTCTGCAGCTCGCCTGTCTCGAGGAATCGGAGCAGGAGGCCCTGCATGCGCAGCGTCATCTCCCCGACTTCGTCGAGGAAGATGGTGCCCATGTGGGCGGTTTCGAGTTTGCCGGGTTTGTCACGATACGCGCCCGTGAAACTGCCCTTCACGTGCCCGAAGAGTTCCGATTCGAGCAGCGTCTCGGGAAGACCGGCGCAGTTGACGGGTGCAAACACGTGACTGGCGCGCGGGCCGCGTGAGTGAATCGCCCGGGCCACAATCTCCTTGCCGACGCCGCTCTCACCCGTGATCAGGACCTTCGCGTCCGAACGTGCGACACGATCGATCTCCTGTTCGAGCGCCGTCACCTCGGCGCTACGCCCGGTCAGTTGAATGTGCGTCCGCGGACGGACCGCACCGATCGGGCTTACGCGAGTGCTGCTTGTGCTGCTTTCAGCCACACCATCAATCATTGTTCATGAACCGTTCTATGAGTCGCCGGTGTTCCACAGTCATGCCGACAAACGTGGCCCCTATGCGATATCCCGAACCGGCCTCAGACGCCGCGGACACCCGCTGCACCTGAATGTCCGCCGCAAAGGGGGCGCCTGCGAGCGTGAAGCGCAGGCTGCCCCGTGCACCGGGACTCAGCATGCGCGCCGACTGCAGCAACACACCTGCGGAGCTGATGTCGATCACACGCACACTCATGTTGGCGGGGAGGTTAGCGAACTCACCGCCGACCTGATGCCGTGGAGACCGTCGCCGCTCTTCCATCCGTCTACGCACTCCTCACAACCGAAGACCCGAGCTGGATACCCGCGCGCCTGGACGAACTCTCCAACGTCGGGCTGCAAGCGAGTCGCCATGCTGGGGCAGACGTTTGTCTACCACGGCAACACATTGTAGATCAATGACTTGCGCGTGCATTGGCGCCTGCGAGATGTGCCAGAAAATCCCTCAGAAAGTCTGGTCGAATCTGGGCTAAGACACTCAGGAGGGAAGACTTTCCGCGGCCGGGAGGAAGACGGCTTCGCGCCGTCGCGAAATTACGTTTGTGACCAGTCGGCCGCGCGCGCCAGTGCTGGGGGAATCGACAGGAACTCGACGCCGACCAGATAGCGGATTGGCTCGTCCGGGCCGGAGACGCGGCGCACATGTCGGACGCGCGCATCGACGGTGATTTCGTGGCCTTCGAGTTTCAAATGGAGCGGTTGTACGGACTCGGGAGGCATGGCCACAGGTGAGGTCAACAACGCGCCGTCCTTGCTGATGTTGACGACACGCGCCGGCTCAGTGAGTTCGAGCGTCGCCCACAAGGCGCCGACGACCTCCAGGCGCACGCGCGCGCGGCGATCACCGAGTGCCATTAGCGGCGCACCTCTCGCGCATTCCCGGCGTTTCGGTCAGTGTTGCGGTTGTTCAGTGCGTCGGTTCGCGCCTCGCGGACGATTCCGTCGAGGATCGGAAGACCCGGAACTCTCGTGGCAACTCCGATCAGAATCGGCTCCGGTCCGGGCAGGCCATCGACAACTGCACGCAATCGCGATGCGATGGTCTTCGCGTGTTGGGCCGTCGTGTCATGCATCAGCAGCCCGATTTCACCTTCCGCCAGCATGCCAGCAAGGTCCGACGGCCTCATCTGTCCCCGCATCCCAGCGACCCACCGCTGGGTCGATCCAGGAGATACCACCGCGTCGCGAATCAACAGCACAACTGCGGTGACCGGCGCTCCTCGCTCGACGGCCTCTCGCGCGGAGCGCTCCATGACTTCGTAAAACGCCGGTGCGCCGGTGCGGCGGTCGCGTTTGGACGTCGCAACGCGAGCGGATGCGGCCCATGCGTTGAGAACATCGGCGGCCGCAGTGGCAACGGCGTGATCGCGTGGCGTGAACTGCAGTCCATCGGCGCGACCAACTGAGACGGTCGTAGTGTACTGCCGATCCGATCGATTGACTACGGTGACCCGCGAGCCTTTCGCGGTTTCGGAATGGCCGACGACTGGACTCGACGCACGCAGCACAACATCGCCGTTGGCCGATTCAACACTCAATGTCGCAGATGATGCGGTCAGCACACCGCGGAGCTCTTCGAGAGCAAGCGTCGCGCGCGTATCGGCAGGGTCCTCGACGTCGGCGAGTCGCCGAGCGAGCGTGGTCGTCACACGCGCCGCTGCATCAGCAGAAGCGAAAGCCAGCGCGACATCGAGCAGGGCGACGTATGCGACCAGCCGTTGCAGATCGTAAGCGTCGATCGCACCAGTGAACACGAGCAGCCAGGCACGTCCGCGCGCGCGACGGAGCTGACAGACATACGCGTCGTTGTTCACCGGTAAGCCGAAGCGGTCAACGTGACCTTGTGGCAGACGTGCGAGCTCAGGGGAGTCGGGTAGTCCCATCGCTGGAATCGTTGGCGGTCGATCGCCCCTGCGTGCTCCGGGCAGGCTGACGTCGCGAGCAAAGTTGCCGTCCGACATTTCGATGTATCCGGACACCTCGATGTCGTGCCACACCGCGACGGCTTCTCCGAACAGTCGAACGAGTTCCCGGTCGCCTTCGGTTTCGGCTGCGGTCGCAAGCAGCCTTCCGAGCGGCGCGATGCGGTTGATCCCGCTCGCGTGCAATGCCGGAGGACTGAGCAGATGCGCTTCGACGGCAGTGGACAACCACGATCCGACCAGCTCGAGCTGCGCGCGCGAGGCGTCGGAATCCTGACCGGGGGGCAACATCCGCGCGAGCACCAGCACACCGGGCGTGCTGCGTTCAACGGTCAACGCCAAGCAGATGATCTGCAGACCGTTCCAGGCGACAGCTTGCGCAACGCGCGTCTGGAGGGCGTTCGCAACGGCGGATACCACGGCCGATTCCCGCTGCTCCCATAATCCAGACAAACTGGGCGCCGGGCCAGCCGCCGCAAAGGGCAACAGGGGCGTTTGCCGGTCGTCCACGAGCTGGATATCCACCTTCAGCCGCCGGCGCAATTCGAGAAGCCAATCCCACGAGCGCGCGCGTACGGCGACTTCGAAACCAGAGGGTTCCTGGGCCACGGGCGAGGAGTGGTCGGTTACGGCCATCAAGGCAGAGTCTGCTTCGAAGTGGATCTGCGGCGCAGTCTCTGTCTCATTGCAAGCTGACAGCCAGCGTGCCGGATACGTGAGAGCACTCGCCATCATCAACAAAATCGGCCCGAATTCGCATTCGGCCCGTGATCGGAAAGCATCGCGGCGGCAGACAAAAGCACGAGAGAAAGTGACATCCTGAATGCGTCCCTAGCCTGCTGATGCAAGCGGCTTCGACTCCGTCGATATCACCGCTTTTGCCGGAAGGGGCGGCAGGATGAGTCGTGGTGGACGCTGCGGTTCTGCGGTTCCATGGCGGAACGCTCGGAAGTCCGCACCGCAGTCATGCGCAGCCAGGAAATTGAGGAAGCGTTTGTAGTCCTGGTTCGCCATCCCGAACAGCTTCAACAACTGGCGATAGTTACCGCGCGTCGTCGAGAGTCCCTTGCGCACGAGCTCGCGCATGTCATGGCGCGTAATGTCGCGCGATAAGAACAGCGGGTAGATGTGATCCCAGAAGGAATATCCGCCGTTCACCACCGCCGCATACAGCTCGTCGGCAATTTGCACGCGACGCTCGCGCGTTGGACGAATCGGCTGTGCTGGAACTCTGATGAGTTCGGGCAGCTGAGCAAGATCGACGAGATCGCCGCGTGACAACCACATCGACTGCTCGACGACGTTCTGCAGTTCGCGAACGTTACCCGGCCAGCGGTATCGGCACAATGCCTCCATCGCCTCGACGGTGAAGCTGGCCCGCCGATGTGTTCGAGTAATGAAGTGATTCACGAGTACCGGAATCTCGTCCCGCCGGAGACGCAGCGGCGGCACCTCGAGGTGAATCACTCTCAACCGGTAAAGGAAGTCTTCGCGGAACTGTCCTGCCGCGATGAGCTCCGGGAGGTTGCGGTTCGTCGCGGCGATGACTCGCACATCGACAGTCGCCTGACGCGTGTCGGAGCCGACGGCCTGAATTTCACCATTCTCGAGAAACCGCAGCAGGATCGCCTGCATACGCAGACTCATCTCGCCCACTTCGTCGAGAAAGATCGTTCCGCGATGCGCGGTCTGCAGCTTTCCGAGCTTGTCGCGATAGGCGCCGGTGAAACTTCCCTTCACGTGACCGAACAACTCTGACTCGAGCAACGATTCGGTCAGGCCAGCGCAGTTCACGGGGACGAACGGGTGATTCGTCCGTCGGGAGCGTGAATGGATTCGACGCGCAATCAAATCCTTGCCTACGCCGCTTTCACCGGTGATCAGCACCTTCCCGTCGGAAAGCGCCGCTCGGTCAGCAGCTTCGAGCAGGGCCGCCATGGGGGCACTCGCCACAATGAAAGGAGTGGTGGCGCCTGAAACAGACACTGCCTGAGAGTCACTCGACATCACTTTTCACTCCGTCGACCCCATTGGGCTCACGCTCGCGTCGCGCTAAACTGTGCAAATCTGGGGACTTACACACCAGGGTCCGCTATGGCTCAGCAATTATCACTCCAGCAAACGTTTTCGCGTTTTAGCTGAACTGTTCCCTGTTCGTCTCCTTAGTCCGCAGAAAGGCAGACAAGTTACACTTTCCGTCTGGACGAAATTAGTAATTCTCGGGCGGCACCCCTCAGATGTCGATCGTCGCGGCAAATTCGCCTCGTGCGTCACGGAGCGCGCTTCGCAACGACTGCCGGACGAGGGGCTGCGTCCACAAAAACTGTGCACCCACGTGGTAGGTATCTCCAGCGCCTGCGATCGGCTGACACCTCATGATCTGCACGTCGTCGGTGAGCTCGCGGCCGTCGATCGTGACGCGAATCGATGCGATCGCGCCCACTGGCAATCGACAGTTCGTTTCAAGCAGACACCCAGAGACACTGCAATTGAGCAAGCGCACATGACGCTCACGCGTCATGACGCCCAACTGGTCGCTCACGCGGGGATCCTCCAGTACGCGGTGCGGACGCTTCATTCGCGTCGTCCGTCGGCGCGATTCGATGAGATGACGTCTCGACCGGAGCAGCGCATCAGAAGACGATGACGAACTGCACCGTCGCAGACGACGGGTTTACTTTCGATGACCTCAGCGACGACGGTGACATCATCGTCGGCCAGCAACACGCGGACGCGTTCGCCGATTGCAGCGGCGTCGCGGCTGATGGCGACAAGATGGCCATCACCACTCGCGCGTACCGAGATGTCACGTGCAAGGCTCAAGACGCCTTCTGCACCTGATTCAAGAGAGATCCGAGCGTGGCTGCGCCGACCGAGCATCGATACCTCGAGACGAAACGGGGTCGCGATGATCGCGCCGCCGATGGCGCAGTGAGATGGCAAGGAAGGTACCGCGCCTCCACACTGACGCGCGGTGCGGTTTCATACAGGATTTTCATGATGGCGCTATCTCGCGACGACACGCGTTGCCAAGACGCGTGAGCTTTGTCTGCTGGGAAACAGAATCGCGGGACGTGCGCCGTTAGTGCGTGGTGGGTTTAACGGTCTTCAGCTTCTCGTTCACCAACGCCACGAGTGCGGATGGAGAGATCGGCTTAACGACGTAGTCCGCACCGGCCCGGCGAGCCTCGGCTTCGAGGACTTGATCGGGAAACCCCGTGATGATGATCGTGGGGATCGGACGAGGACTCAGCAGCAGTAGTTGCAGACCGTTGAATCCCCCGAGCCGGAGATCGGCGATCACCAGGTCGGGGCTCTCCACTTGTACAGCATGCCGGCCCTCTTGATAGGTGCTCGTCGCGATCACCTCGTGTCCGGCTAGATTCAACAGTTCCCGGTACCCTGCGCGGGTCGCGTCGTCGTCCTCAACGATCACGATCTTCGCCATTTGAACGCCTCCCCGACGGAAGGGTTTCCGAACAAACCCCATCGCGGATCCTACGTACGCACCGATGATAGGCCGATTATGTCTTTGGGGAACGGCGTAGTACAACTTACCCTTGTAATTTCGACACCAAAGCTGTTCCCTTTTTGTGCACGGCGTGAGCGCTGTCGAGCCAGCTCAGCCAATTGCACAGTATTTATGCGAACTTTCGTGCAACTGCGTTTCGACGCGTCCGTGGAACGCCAGTCCACGGCTCGGTGACGCGGTTGAGGATGCACATGTTATGAGCGACCCCCGACCCGACGACGACCCTGAATTGATTGTGTCGCTGCCGGAGGGCTCGCTCGATGACCTGTTCGCTGGCCTCGAAGCATCGCTGCAGCAAACGCCTTCGTCCACGACTCCGGAGCCGGAGCCGGCAAAGACGCCAGAGCCAGCTCAAGCCGTTCCACCTCCGCCACGCGCGCAGGAGGCGTCGATAGCCCCTGAACGCGTCGAACGACGAGGTGCCGTCCGAAAAGAACCACACGAGTTCAAGTCCGAGCTACGCCTGGCCGTCGCGGGGTTCCCGATGCGCCTGGTGAATCTATCGGCCACAGGGCTTCTTGCCGAAACCAATCAAAGGTTGTGCCCTGGTCGGACCGTTGACGTCTTCCTGCGGTACGGGGGCATTCGTCGCGTGCTGCGTGCGACCGTTATCCGGTCCACGATGCACGCAGTAGCGCCGAATCCTGTGTTCAGAGCGGCGCTTCAATTCGAAGACGTTCTTAAGCTGCAGGACGCTGAACTATGAGTTTGATGCCGTCACTCTGTGCGGCGCTTGAACGTGTCGGTGGCGAACGGCTCGTGATGCGAGCCGGTGAGCGACCGCACGTGCTCGCCGGGGATCGTCGCCACGACGTGGCTTCGGCGATTTTGTCAGTCAACGCGGTCGAGGCCCTCGCGGAGCAGATCCTCTCGCTCGACTCCCGTCGCGAACTTCGCGAGAAGGGCACCGCGTCGGAAACGATTCAAGCGGCCTCGTTCCCGCATCCCTTGACGGCGAAGGCGGAGCGTGTCGGCGACGAATTCTCGATCGAGCTCGTAGTGCAAAAGCCTGGTGCGATGCCCGCACCGTCCGAGCCCGAGCCTGTCATGACCGAAGTTGCAGCGGTCGAACCGGAGCCAGAACCAAAGTCAGAACCGGAACCGGTCGCAGTCGTACCGCCGTCTCCACCGGTTATTGAACAGTTCCATGCGAATCCTGCGCCGGTGCACGTTGAAACGCCGGTGCACGTTGAAACGCCGGTGCATGTTGAAGCGCCGATGCACGTTGACGCGCCACCGCCGGTCGTTCACAACGAGCCCGTCTCGCATCCTCCCGTGGCGGTCGTCGCGCGGGTCGAGGATCATCGCCCCGTGGTGCACACGATGCGCACAGTGTCATCGCCCGCTTCCGGAGAACGACTCGATCTTCAGGGATGGATTGCGTACGCGATGGATCGCGGCGCCACAACGCTCTACCTTCGCGCAGGCGCTCCAGCCTCGGCGCGTATCGACGAACGCATTCAGCGTCTCAGCGAAGACATCGTCGAGGCGTCTGTGCTCGACGAGGCCTCTGCAGCGTTCTCTCGCGGCGGCGACGGCCGATGGCACTCGCGTTCGGACGGCGAATGGGTGCGCGACTACCACGACCTCGGAAACGTCAGCTGCCGGATGTTCTCCGACCATCATGGGTTTGGACTCGTTCTGCAGATGCGGCCACATGCATCGCCGCGACTGCTGCACAAGCACATTCCGCGACAGGTGCGCACCGCTTGTGAAGGCGACGGTCTCATTGTGGTGTCGGCACCGACCGAAGCCGCGGTGGAATCGCTGGCCGTGGCGCTCGCTGACTGGAGCGGTCGCAATCGCGGCGGCTTCCTGATTTCGCTGCAGCGTCGAAGTCTTCGCGGGGATATCTCCGGTGCATTCGTCAGCCTGCGCACGGTCACCGGTCCTGATTCTGAGTTCGCCGCTGCCATCCGCCGCGCGTCACACGAAAGCCCGGACATTCTGCTGATCACCGGCCCGCAGACCGAGCTCCCGCTGCATGAAGCGATTCTCGCGTCGACGGGCGGACGCCTCGTGATCGTCGCGGTTGTGGCACCCACGACCGTGGACGCGCTGCGCGTCCTGGTTGGTCAGAGCGGCCTGGATCGCGATGCGCATTTGCGGCGCTCTCTCGCAGCATCGTTCCGCGCCGCTGTCGGCTATCGAAGCCTGCGCCGAATCGGCGGCGGACGAATGCTCATTCAGGACATCATCCTGGGCTCGAACGAGGTCCGGCCGTTGCTCGAAACGGCGGATTTCGACGGTCTGGTGAGCTCGCAGCGTCAGGGTTCAGCCGGCATGCGTTCGGTGGACGAGGCACTGGCGCGCGCGATTCGTCGAGGCCATGTGTCGCTTCGAGAAGCCGCCGCGCACGCCGTTGACCGACGTCTCATGGTGGCGCAGGTTCGAATGCTGTCGCGCACACGCCTGACGAGAACCTCCTCCGGACGCACGGAGCGTGAGATGCATAGGCCGATCGCAGTCGGTGAAGATCGCGGCCGGCGCTGGTAGCCGGACGCGAGAGACAAGTCACGAACACGGTCCCCAGATTCAGGGGATCGTGGCTTCTTCCTCGAGAAAGAACTCCTCAACAATCTGACGTAGCTGTAACACGCGTTCAGCGCTATTGACGCGAACGCGCAGCTGCGATCCGCCATCCAGCCCCTTCGAGTACCAGGAACAGAGCGCGCGCAACTTGTTGATCACCCAGCGTTCGTGTCCGCGCGCCGGACGTCCATCATCGATGGATTCTGTGTGGTCGGCACCAGGGGCGACATGACGGAAGCCGTCAGCTTCGTTGATGCGCTCGTTGAGCAGCAGCTGAATGTAGTCCAGCAGGAACTGCCCTCGCTCACGCAGGCTCACTGCTCGCGCGGGACCACCCAACGCGACGTCCGCCGCTTGCGCAAGAATCCAGGGATTGCGTAAGACGCCGCGACCCACGAGCACACCACTGACACCTGTGCCCAGGCGGTCGATGATCTGTTCGGGCTCCACGCAATCACCGCTGCCGAGCACGGGTATGTCGAGAGCCTTCGCGATGTCAGAGACAAGTTCCCAATCGGCGAGACCCTTGTACGACTGCTCCGCGGTGCGGCCATGAATCGTCACCGCCGCTGCACCAGCGTCCTGCACCATCCTTGCGAGAAGCGGCGCATTGCGATCGCGATCGCTCCATCCGGCACGCATCTTCACCGTGACGGGAATCTTGACGGCCTTCGCCATCGCACCGACGACCTGCGCGGCATGGTTGGGATCACGCATGAGACTGCAGCCGGCGTTGTGCTTCGAGATCTTCGGGACCGGGCATCCCATGTTCACGTCAACGATGTCGGCGCCCATGCCTTCGACGATCTGCGCGGCGTCAGCCATCTTGCCGGGATCGCCCCCGAAAATCTGGATCGAGACCGGCCGCTCCTCCTCGGTGTATTCCGCGTACTCCAGCGTGCGGTCGATGCCGCGGACCAAGCCTTCAGACGAGACCATTTCGGTCACGACCAGACCGCAGCCGCCTTGTCGCTTCACGAGGCGACGAAACGCGGTATCTGTCATGCCCGCCATCGGGGCCACAACAAATGGCGAGGTCAGTTCGACGGAGCCAATCTTCATACGCGATTAATAGGGGCGGACGTCGGCCGCGTCAACTTCGACGCTGACCGCCTGCCCGATGAGATCGACGGAGAGTATCAGACGCGCTTTCTCGCTCTTCCGCACAAGGCGGCCGATCACGCCCGTTAGCGGGCCGTGTACGACTTCCACCACCATGCCTTCGCGAATCAATGGACAGGGGTCGTAGGCGAGATCGCTCTCCACCAGCCGCCTGATCCCGTCAATCTCGCGCTCGGGAATGGGCGCCGGCTCGCCTTCGAACGAAATGATGTTCACGACGCCAGCACATTTG
>JBKPRH010000454.1:0-30121 GCA_046765795.1 Acidobacteriota bacterium
GCCCGAGGCGATGGTGAACTTCCTCGCCCTGCTCGGTTGGTCGCCTGGTGATGATCGCGAGCTGGTGACGACCGGGGAGTTGATCGGCAGCTTTTCGCTGGATGGCATCAGCGGTGGCAACGCGGTGTTCAACACCGAGAAGCTCGATTGGATGAACGGACAGTACATCGCGCGAATGCCGATCGCGGATCTCTCGGCGATCCTGCGGCCGGTGTTCGACGAAGCCGGGCTTGGCAGCGAGTCGCTCGTCCGCGACATCGCCTCCTTCGATCGACTGCTCGAGCTGCTGCGGCCGCGGGCGAAGCGGTTGACCGATTTCGTCGAGCAGGCCCGGCCGCTGGTCGTCGATGCGGTGGAGTACGAGCCCGACGCCGTCGAGAAGCATCTGTCGTCACCGGAGCTCGCCGGACACGTGTCGGCGCTCGTTGAGGCGCTGGCGCAGACGACGCCGTTCGACGACGCACATGTAGAAGCCGCGGTTCGCGACACGGCAAGCGCACGCGGCATCAAGGCCGGCGCGCTAATTCATGCAACACGCGTGGCCGTCACCGGTCGGACGATGAGCCCGGGGCTGTTCGAGCTGCTCGCGTGGCTTGGCCCCGAGCGCACGCGCGAGCGGCTCACGCGTCTGTTGGAGTTCCTCGCGACGCGCGTGTAGATGTAGTGTCCGGCTTTAGCCGGACCTCGATGTAGTGTCCGCCTTTAGGCGGACCTTGGTCTAGCGTCGGGCTTTAGGCTGACCTTCTGTACCACTTGTCCTGCAATTGAACGGCATCGAGAATCTGCTCGATCGAATACACGCTTGATCCCGAGTACGGATAGTCCTCGATCCGCGAAACCAACCCAGCCCGTACGGGATTCTCCATGATTTGAACTTCGCTTTGTAGTGGAACCCCGAGTACTGCTTCCCGCGCGCAATGAACTTCAGGCAGTCCGAGTTCTCCGCTTTCCCTTCCGCGAGAAAGTGCACGTGATCGGGCATGTAGCAGTACGCAAGAAGCGCGATCTCCTGTTCGGCTGCAGCGCGCGCAATCTGCGCACGAACGGTGGCAACTTCATCATCTGCGACGAAGCAGTGCCTCCGCGAGTGAGTGCAGAATGTTAGGAAATACTGTCGCAGACCGAGGTAATCGAATTCTTGGATGTGTTCCGGCTTGCCTGTGAACATGCGGTGGTAATGGCAAGCGGTGATCCATGCTGTCCGGCTAAAGCCGGACACTACATCTGCCCCACACAGTCCGCCTAAAGGCGGACACTACAGCAGTGGATCGATGCGCGCGATCGCGGCAGCGAGCCGTTGCTCGTGCGGACCGGACAGGAGCAGCACCGGTACACTCATAACCGACAGCTCGTCTTGAAGCCGCTTGTGCATCCACTCGCGGATCGATTCGCCATCGCGGATGTCGTCCGGCACGAACGGGGTATCAACGTCAGTGAGGATGTACAGATCGTAGCGACGGCCGGCGGCGACTGCGAGCACCTCTGGTGACGGCTGTCCAAGATAGCGCTCATGCCAGATCGCAGTGGCGAACGCATCGGTATCGCAGATCAACACGCGATTGGCACTGCGCTCCAGCGCGTCCTCCATGCGCACTTGCTCCATGGCGATGAACGTGAACTCGTCGCTACGCCACAACTCGCCGCGTGGACGGCGCGCTTCCGTGTAGAGGCGACCAAACTCCGGCACCCATGTCGTCTGATAGTGCTCCGCTAGCGCGATCGCCAGCGTCGTCTTTCCAGTCGATTCCGCGCCGAGGATGACGACGCGCGTCATGCGACAGCTGCGCGCTGGTGCGAGATGTCGCGCAGCCAGTCTCGCCAGCCAGCCACACACATCGCGAAGAACACGACGTACAGCAGGCTGGTGATATAGAGACCTCGCTCAGCGTACAGCCAGACGTAGATCACGTCAGCCAGCATCCAGATCAGCCAGTGCTCGATCACCTTGCGCGTCATCAAATACTGCGCTTCGACACTGAGCACCGTCGTCAACGCATCGAGCAGTGGCGAGGCATCGCCGACGCTGCGCAGATACGGCGCAAACACCGCGGTGGCGGCAACGCCGGCTGCCGTATACGCCACGGCACCGGTCGTGGTGATGCGCGTCACGCCGAGACGCGAGTGTCCTTCACCGCCAAACAGCCAGCGATACCATCCCAGCAGGCAGATGGCCATGAAGAGGACCTGCAGTGCCATATCGCCATAGAGGCGCTCTCGCAGAAACAGCAGGAACCAGCAGGCCGCGTTGGCCACACCAAACGGCCAATTCCACGGATTCTGCCGCACGGCGAGCCACACGGACAGCGCGCCCGTCACGAATCCGGCAATCTCGAGTGACTTCATCCTGGTGGCACGTCCAGAAGACGTGCCCCTACGGTATTACGTGGCCGGCGTTGATTGCACGTCCGACTTTCTCACCAACCGGACGACGAGCCCGATGAGCACCAATACCGCGACGCTCAGAACGCCCCAGAAAATCTGCGGCGACATCAGCATGGACGGTGATGCGGGCGCCGGCGTCTGTTCGGGGCCGGCCATGACTTCCGTCGCCGCGACGCCCGTCAACTGCGGCGCGATGAGTGCCAGGTCGTACTGTGGCGGACTCAGATCGTCGCGACCATAGGCCAGACGAAGTGCGGCATCGCGCTCGCGAATCAGGCGGAGCCGAAACGACGGGAGCAGCAGGCGCGGCGGGGCAAGCTGGAGCGCGCTGTTGTCGCCTTCTTCAACCGTGACGAGCACTTCGCGACCCTCAATCGGAGGAATCGTCATCGTGAGCGCAGGAGCTGATGACTCCTGATCGGCATGCGCCCAATCGGATGTCGCGAGCGGCTCGAACCATGGATCGCGCCGACGACGATCGGGGCGGTGCTCAACGCCGACCGTCACGCGTCGCGTGAAGACTCGCGCTGTCGTGGTCAGGACCACGCGTGCCTGCGGGAGCTGCTCGAGCGGCAAACGTATGCGGTACACACTGAGCGTGAGATCCGCCGGCAACGATGCCGGACGCGGCGCGGCCGGTTCTATGGTCAGGTCGAGTGACAGGGGCTCACTGGCGCGCTCGACCAGATATGGCACCTGCCGGTTCGCGGCATCGATGACGCGGACGTCAGCAAAGCCGTCGCTTCGGCCATGCGAGAGCACCGCCGCATCGAGCGGTATGGTGACAAGTCCCGCCTCGCCAGATGGAATCGGCCGCACGTAACGGAAGCTCGCCGGATCGATAGTCGCGCCGATCGTTGGCAGCGCTGGCACGACGCCGCTGATCTTCTCAGCCTCAGTTCGCAGCCTCGCCTCTCCCCACGCCGCTTCTGTCGTGGAAGCGATCGACAGCGTTGGCCGCACGGCCTCGAGGTCGTAGCGCGGCGCCTTCAACGATGGATTGCCGTATCGAGCGATAACCGTGTCCGCGGTCGACTCGAAGTAGATCCATGGCAACTCGGCAAAGACAGCGGTGATGCTGCGAATCTCGCTGGGCGGATTGTTCCCCTCATCGATGACGAGATCGAGCAGCGGCTCCTCCGGCCACGCGATCGGAATCCTGATCGCCGACGCGGTCATCTCGTCCTGCACAACACGCCTCAAGACGCTCGCGCCGAGTTGTGTCGGAACGACCTGCCCGCCCATCAAATGCGGCTCGAACACCGTCGCCTGACGCAGGACGCGCGTGCCGGCGATGTCGACGTCGAGCGCGACGATCGGGAGACGCGCGGCTGGTAGTCGGACCCGGAACTGACCGCGTCCCGGCTCGCTGGGTCGCCGCTCGAATGTCAACGGCGTCGTCAGTGGAGGCGGCGGGATCACGTTTCGAACCTCACGCACTGATGCCAACTCGGGCTTGACCAGGCGGCCACTCCGCGTGTCGTCCCATGTCAGGCGTATGTACCGATACGCACCGGGCGCGAAGCCCACCTCGGTTTGCACCAGCCGCTCCTGCGGCAGATCGAACATCGTGCCCTCATCGACGAGCAGCGTCCATCGCGCGCGGTCGCCGCTGCCCTCGAGTCGGATGCGCTTGAGAAACGGTCCGGCGACCCCGTCTATGCGGAAGCGATCGGTGACGAGCGGCTGACCGAGATCAATTTCGAAGCCACTGGTCTTCAGCGTCGGCGTCTCGACTGCGGCGATGGCCAGCGTCCGCACCGATCGCCACACGGGTTGCTCGGGTGGATTCGCGACGAGCAGGTACTGCAACTCCTGTCCGTTCGGATCGAAGAAACGCAGATCGGTGAGCCCGGCGCCGGGCATCACGCGCCCTCGAAACGGACTGCCGCCGACGAGCAGCGGAACATCGATCGCAAGACGACGCGGACCGGAGCCGCCCGTCTGAACGGGACGCTCATACCGAAACGGTGTTTCCGGCAGCGTCTGTTGCGCGGCCGCCGAAGCTGCGACGATCGCGATTCCGGCCAGGACGTAGAGCGCGGGCTTTCGCCCGCGCGGGCATGGGCGACTCATGATTCTTCCTTCGGCGCTTGCAGCACGAACCTCTGCAGCGCTAATGCGACCAGCGCGAGCGATATCGCGAGACCGACGAACGAGCCCACCTGGGCGAGACCCTCGAGCGATCCCATGTCGTAGAGAAACGCCTTGAACGTGGTGACCGCGATCAACGCGACGGCCGCCATGCGTCCGGGACGACTGTGGAGATAGATGCCCGCAGCCAACATGCCGAGTCCGAAGACCAGCCATCCGATCGTGTAGGTGAGATCCTGCGCGATGCTCACGCCAAACCTGAACGTAATCTCGGGGCCAGTCGCGTAGAAATCGGCGATTTCAATGTTGAGAAGAATGAACAGCAGGATCACGCCTGCCGGAGGCAACAGCGTGGACGCTCTTGCCCAATCCCCGGCGAAGAGCAGGCGGTCGTCGGTGCGCGACAGCCACCACGCGGCGACAAAGAACGCGATACCGGAGATCAGATACGCGTAGAGATACCAGTTGAACACCCGCATGCCGCGTGGCTCGTAGATGAAGATCTGGGGATTCATCGCCAGGCGCACGAACACCACTGAGAGCAGCGCCATCGCCCAGTAGAGCAAACCGCGATGCGGGATGCGGCGATAGAGCCAGGCGAGCGCAGCCCCCTCGAGCGCCCAACCGATAGTGATCCACTGCTGCTTCAACTGCAGCGGAATCGCGACGGTGGCAAACGCCAGTGCCGATGCGGCGACGATGGCGAGACGGCCGAGATCGCGATTGCCGCGCGGTTCGATGCGCAGGAGCGCGCGCAGCAGCAGTGCCATGACGATGCCCAGGAACACCGGCACGATGCCGACCACCGACGACAGACCTCCTTGCAGCAACGCCATGCGCGCCGCGAAGAAGTAGAAGACGCTGCCGCCGATCGCGATGAGATACGGATCGCGTGACTCACGAGCACGAGACCCGAGGACGAACGGATAGAGTGCGAACACGGCATACATCGCAGTCGCCAGCGCCATCACCTGCGTCCACTGCTCGGGCATACGATGGCTGTCGTACCACACGAGCGTGGCGAGCCAGGCCGGCAGCACCGCGCCGAGTCCGATCCATTGCCATTGCCGCACCCACACCAGCCACAGGATCAGCGAAAGATTGATGACGTGTAGCGCCGTGAGCAGCATCAACGACGGTGGATTGGAAACCGCGGCGACCGCGATCAATGTCAGCTCGCCGAGGAAGATCGTGGCGACGGCGGCCACCGAAAGCGCGACGTCGCCGAGACGCCCCTTCGACTCGCTGCGCTCGCTCAGGGCAGGCCGACCGATCCAGAGCCACGCCAATGCGTACGCGATCGCGGCTTCGGCCATCAGTGTCGCGACGAGTGCCCATTCATCGCCAAGCGAAAGCTGAGCCCAGGCGGTGATGATCACGGCTGCCGCAATCGTGGCTGCCGCATGGAGCATGCCTCTTCCAACAAAGAGCGCCGTCGTGCTGACGGCGAGGGTCATCACGAGCAACGCACCGAGACCAGGCCACGGTGGCGTGGACCATTCGGGGTTGAGAAACACAAACAGCAGGAAGCCGTGACCAACAAGACCGAGTGATGCGGTCGTTGGGAATCCGAGAGTCTCCTCTCGGCGTCCGCCTTGTCGCATCGTCTCGGCGTGGGCCCACGCGTGGCCGCCGAGCATCACCAGCGTCAAACCGACCAGCACGATCAGCGACGGCATCAGTCCAACCGCCGCGGCGGCGTTGCCCCACCAGACGCCGAGCACAAGCCACGACAACAGATTGCCGGCGACCGACAATGCCGGCAGACGACCCGCGGCGCTTTCGATAAAGAGACCTGCGTTGAGCAGTGCGAGGAGGAAGGCCATGCCCCACAACCCCGCAGCGGCGCGCGGACCGGCGGCGAGGAACAGCAGCATGACCAGGCTGCCGAGGACCACAGCGCCGCCGCCCCACTTTGGCTCGAGCGGCTCCTTGAGTCGTCTCGCAACGATCGGCACTCCGAGATAGAAGATGCCGAAGATCGCGTAGAGGAGCACCGCGGTGCCGAGCCGCTCGGTGAGCAAGTGCGTGGCCGACCACGAGGCTTCAGCGGCCAGCGCGAAGAACGACGCGATGAAGAACAGTACGGCGTTCGGGATCGCGAGCGCACGCCAGGCAATCACCGCGAGCACCACATACAGAATGCCGAACAGCATCCATGGCGATTCGGCGGCAGGCTCGATTCGCGCGAGCGCCGGGAACACGAACAGCAGAATTGGCGCCGCGTAGATTGCTTGCGCAGCGATACCTTCGAACGGTTTCGTCAGCCACTCGGCGAGGACAGGCGCGAGCAGATACAACAGCACGAAGACCGCGCTGAAGCTCGACGCGATCATCAAGGCCCCCGGTGGATACCTGCCGATCCAAATCGCGAACACAACCAGTGTGGTCACCGCCGAGATGGCGTGCAGTAACTCTTCGCGCCGCGCGATCGCGACTGCGAGGAGACCTGCGTCGAGCAGAAGCAGGAATCCGAACAGCAGTGCAGGATCGACCGCGAGCCGCGGAACGGACGCGAGATACACGGCGAAGAGCAGCGGCATCAGCGCGGCTGCAGCACCCGTGCGTTCGAGCACGAGGCCGGTTTCGACACTGGCATCGCTGCGCTCGAGACCACGTCGCCCGAGTATCAGCGCCACGAAGGACATCACCGAGAAGACGAGGAAGATCCCCATCGCCAGAGACAGCTGGCCACTATCGAGGAACTTGATGACCCAGCCCCACTGATAGATGGCGGTCAGGATCAAGGTGAGGATGGTGAGCAGCGGCCAGCCCTTCTTGAACGCGACCCAGGCCAGTCCCGCGTTGAGGATCAACAGATAGGTAAACAGCGGAATCGGCCGGTTCTCGCCTGTCGACAGCAGCGCGGGCGTGGCGAATCCACCGAGCAGACCGAGTACGGCGATGAATCGCGACTCGTGCCGGATCGACAGCATGACCGCGAGCACGGTGACGAGGACGAGCAGTCCGAACGTCACGCTCGGGGGAATCAAACCCCACAGCGCACGCGCGGCGTAGAACGTCGCGAAGAGAATCGCGATGGCTGCGGCGTCGAGCGCGTTGGCGGTCACCTCGTACTTGCGCGCGGCCTTCAGCTCGCAGACGACGAGCAAGGCCGTCGCGACGATCACACCGATCGCCACGCGGATCTGCGGTCCGAGCCAGCCCTGCTCGATCGAGTAGCGCAGGAAGAAGACCGCGGCGAGCACGAGCGCAATGCCGGCGATCGCCGAGAAGAGCTTCACGCCAACGAACGCTTCCCAATCGATCGCGAACGCCGGCGCAGGCGACGGCTCTGGTGGAAGCGGCGGCGGCTCGCGGCGCGGCGGACGCGGTGGTGACGGTGGCGGCGTTTCGGTCTTCGCCTGATATGCAGGCACAGGCGGAACAGGCGGCGCGATCGGAGGCCGTGGAGGCTCAGCAGACGGCGGGACACTTGGAGGAGCGACGATCGGCGGCGGGACCGCAACCGGCGGCTTTTCGACCACCGCCGGCTCGGGCCTCGCTTCGGCCGGCGCCCGTTTCTCTTCAGCCTCGGGTTTGGCGACGTCGCGGCGCGCGCGGCGCAGCTGCTCGCTCAATGTCTGCAGCAACTGCTGCTGACGCGCGACCTCACTCTCGAGCGTCGCCACACGCGTGCGCAGGCGCAAGAGGAGCGGAATGCCGATCAGGACCAGGATCCAGAGCAGAAACATCGCGTGCTCGCTTTCCTCTGCTGGGACTCGAGTCGCCGGGGACTGGGATCGGTGTCGGTCTGTTCGGCTACAAGGATGCCACCAGACGAGGGCGGTGTGGTGAATCCGATTTACATGCCCGGAACGGCACGCTCCCGGCGGGGACCCCACGGCGACGCATGCGATCCCCGCCCATCGATGTGCCCTCTTTCGCTATCGAGCCAGATATTCAGCGAGCTCGGCGAGTGCCGAACGCCAATGTGTGCGGCGTTGTTCCAGAATCGCGGCTCCGGCGAGCTTTGTGTTCGTCACGACGACCGACAGCTTGCCCCCCGCTTTTGGCAACAGGTAGAACTGCACCGTCGTGCCGTCCCATTTGTAACGAAAGCGCCCCTGACCATCCGATCTCACGACGAATCCCTTGGACGCCGAGCCATCGAGTGCGGCGGTCAGCGCTCGAGAGAGGTTCGTATCAACCGTCTTCATCCACGTCCGTCGGCTCTTCTTCGTGAACGCGTTGATCACATCCGCAGTGGTCGCAGCCACGACCTTCGAGACCGAGACTTCGTAGGCGCCGTCACCGCGCTGATTGAGCGCGCGTACGCCGCGCGCCCGCTCATAGGCGACGGTGATGCCTTGCGCGTACCAGCCGGGGACGCCGTGCGCGTCGTGTAGATGACGCGCCGAGGCGGTGTGTCCCTTCTCGACTGCGCTGAACCGGTCGAGGACGTCGAACCAATGCGACAAGCTGTGTCCGGTTTTTTCGCGGGACGTGGCGTCTGAGACGCTTCCCCTGGAGACACCGGGTGCCGGTCGCGATGTGATCGGCGGTGTGACGGCGGCCGGCGGAGCGGATCGCTGCTGGAGTTCGTTCAGAACGTGGCGACGTGCGGTCGTATAGCGTTCGCCAGTCTTGGCGGCGCGAGCACGAATGACTTTCTTGAGAGCGGCAGCGCGAGTCATGACGGGTCCTTCTGGCCACACGACCACCAGCCCCCGCCTGTTGGCGCGCGACCGGTTGAAGAACCCACATTGATGGCCCGAGGTGTGGACCCCTTTGCCTCGATCGCAGGCCCTGCGGAGGAGAGCCCAGGTCGAGGTGAGGCGCTAGGCCAGCGCCAGTGAGAACTGTGCCATCAGGCGGAAACGACAGTCAAGTTGCGGCGGAATGCCTCGCCGAACCGGGCCGCGTGCTTGCGTGGCCGAGGAACGAGCCGATAGAATTGGAAGTTCCTGCCCGCACGGATGTCGCGGCCTAGATACTGGGAGGTCGTTCAACGGTAGGACACGTGGCTCTGGACCACGTTATCGGGGTTCGAATCCCTGCCTCCCAGCCAGCCTTCGCTCGCCTACGGCGAGCTTCGGCTAGGTCGGCCGCTTCGCGGCCCACTCACCGGCAGGCAAGCGAAGGCTGTCGCGACGAAGCCCGCGCAGCGGGCGAAGTCGGACGTCATTTCTTCTCAACAAACTGGATCGTCGCGTACGCAGGAACTGCCTACTGCCAGTGTCTGCGCTTGCAATTCGGCCGAGCTCCGTGCGGCCCAAGAGATGCGATCACGTGTGACATGCGCGGCATCGGAGCCCGATTCGTCTACATCCTGAGGAGCGACTGCGAGCCCTCGCGGCACTACGTCGGCCGCACATCGAACGTCGATGATCGACTCGAGTGGCACAATGCTGGACCCAGCGGTTACACGATCCAGCATCGGCGCGCTTCGAGCGATACCTCAAATCCGGATCCGGCCGAGCCTTCGCGAAGCGACACTTCGGATCTGAGTGACCTTCTCGATTCAACCCCGCATCGCTGCAGCCCGCCATCACTGCGACAACGATGCGATCAAGTTCATTTACGGAGTACCGCCTCGTATGCGATAGCGCACGTGGGTGACTCCCGTGCCGAAACGGCGTGTCTCCAGGAGGGCTCGCCTAGAAACGAAACCCAACCTTTACGTTGAACTCATTGGTGTGGTTCAGGGGCTCGTACGCGCCGAGCTGTTGCTGAACCGTGATGCCGTTAACGGTAAACGTCGCCGTTTCATCGTTCACAGCCGAAGAGCTGACGTTCCAATGAATGTACTCAGGCTCCACCGACCACTGCCTGGTCATCTGGTATTTCGCACGTGCGCGCAACGCCCATCCGGACGTCTGATCGAACGAGATGTCGGAGAAACCTTCGATCGTGAACGCGGGCGCAAACGGTGTCGCCGGCACATCGCCCCCGCCTAATTGCGAGTCGCGCGTCGTTTGCCAACCATGCAGCAGGTAGTCATATTCCAGGTTGACGCTCAGTGCGTTGTGCGAAGCCACGGTCGTGCGTCCCGTGATCCCGACTGGCAGATACAGATAGTTGTCGGTGCGGTATCCGGCGACGCCGGTCGTGCCATTCGACAAATGACGGATGCCGATTCCAACGTCAGGTGACCATCCCCACATGCGGCCGATGAAATCCTTGCCAACCAGGGCACGGCCTTCCACGTACCAGTCCTTGTCGCCGCTCTCACTGCATGGCGACGGATCACCAATATCCAGCGCCCAGCCGTTTGGCGATCGGCTGTCGGGCGTGATCAAGAAAGGCGAACACCAGCCGTCGTAGGTTGTGTGTCCCCACAGGCCTCTCGCATCAGCCTGGAGAAACCAGTGCTGGCGCGCATTGAGTGCTGTCGTGCCCGTATATCCGCCGCCGAACTTGGGACCATGGATCGAAATGCTCGTATCGCCGGGCTCGACGTACTTGTAGGCGCCCACAGCGAAATTCACTTCATGGCCCGTCGGCGTGGCCAGGTTGGACTCAGTCTCGGCTGTCCCGGACGGACGCGCGGATTGCGCAGATGTGGAATCGGACGTTTGTGCGAACGCGTGCGAAGGAATGATGGCGATCGAACTAACGACCAGGAGTTTCTTCAGACGAGGTGACACGAAACACCGCCTCGGCATGGCAGCGTGCTGGCGCTTTCGATCTTGACACACCTTGATTCCTATACACCTTTTCACAGACGAAGGCCGAGGTGGAGGCTGGCATCACGGAATTGGGTGTTTCATGCCGACACATCACACTCTCGCCTTCGCCCCCGTGCGGCTAACACACCGGAACGTCGCGGTTTGGAGCCCTTATGGAAACTCCGGACCTGGGCATCGCGTTTGCCGTGTAGAGGTCCAGGCTGCACGCGGTTTCAGCAAGGAGGTTATCGATGCCGTTGAAGAAACCGATCCGGAGGAAATCAACTCGCCTCAGCAGGCTCGCGTTCGTCAAGAGATCCGTCAGGTTCGCGAAATCCATGAACCTCGCGAGCGTCGTGAGTGTCAAGAAGCTCACGAAGCTGACGACCGGAATGGACACCGCGATTGTTCTGCCGCTGATCGGCACGGTCGTTGTGCTGATGCTGTTCGGCGCGCGGGCGATATCGCGGCAAGATGCCGAGTTCACGGTATCGGCGGCGCCACGAGCCGATTCCGCGATCGTGGACGGATCGATCGTGGACGGATCGGGCGTCCCTCCGGTCGAGATCGCGCACGGCGTAGAACTGGCCTCGCAGAACCAGGTCACCACGCCAGCGCCCGTGACAATCGCGGGATGCCTCGAGCGTGATGACGAGACGTTTCGTCTGAAGGACACCTCCGGCGCGGATGCACCACGCTCGCGAAGCTGGAAGTCCGCGTTCCTGAAGAAGGGGGCAGCGCCGGTCGACGTCGTCGATGCGACGAAGCGTTTGAAGCTGACGAATCACGTTGGAGAGCGCGTGAGCGTCACCGGCACGCTGAGTGACGGCGAGATGCAGATCCGCTCGCTGCGGCGTATCGCGGCGTCCTGCAAGAACACCAGTTCGAGAACGACCGTCTGACCCACCTGCCTGTAGCCGCGGGCTGCCTTCAGCCCGCGGCGCGCAGATTTGCGACAAGCGAAACGGCGACCGCGCACACATAGCGCATGACGCGCACACCGGACAAAGGCCATTCCCAGAGGCGTCCGCATGGAAGACAGCAAAAACGGATGGCCCGCGCAGACGTGGCTCCGAAATCCCGGAGGCCTCTCTGACTCCGCCACCTTTCTGCCACGCAACGTGGATCGCGATTGAGGGTAATCAAGCCCTATCGCCTGCAACCTGGGTCTGAATAGCCTCCCCAGCTGCGTCTCGCTGCATCGCGCGTCAGTTGGCGTGCGCTGTGCTGCCAAATTCCAGTGACAGGTCGGGGCTTCCTCGATTTTTCGAGGAACTCGTCGATTTTCGTGTGCCCCAGCACCTGGCATGTCGTCGCGAGCCACGGTATTTCGGAGGCTGGCGCTGCGAGCGTGGATGGAGGCCTACATGCGCAAACTCTCTGCACACATCAAGCCCTTTATCGCCTTGATGTGGATCTCGGTGACAGTGTTTGTGGGTTCCGCCTCCGCGCAGACAGTCCGAGAAGAACTGAATAGCGAAGTCGAGTCCCTGAAAGCAGAGAACGCTGTTGTTCGAGAACTGCTTCGCAAGATGGAGGAGCAGCAAAAGGCCCTGATGGAGCAGGTCCAGCGTCTGCAAAGACGACTCGATGGCTCCGCGGACACCTCCGAGCCTCTGACAAGTGACGCGAGTGCCCCGGTGCCGTTGACGGATGCGTCAGCACAGCAAGCGCCCGTTCAACAACAGGAGAAAGAGGATCGCTATCAGGATGGCATCGTTGTCTACCAGAATCCCGAGGACGCGACGATTCCCTTCCTGCTGAAGTTCAACGTCAACACTCAGATTCGATACCTCAACACCCTCGACAGCAGCGACACCTTTACCGATCATCTCGGAAATGTCCGCGAGGTGCATCGACGCAATGACATCACGGTCAACCGTTCGATGTTCATCCTGGCCGGCTACATGTTCGATCCGAAACTGCAATACAGCCTCACCGTCTGGACATCCGCCGGCGCTTCTTCGATCGTCGTTGCCGGGAATATCGGTTGGCGATTCAACAGGGGGCTGACCGTGACCGGCGGGTACACGGGCGTTCCAGGCAGCCGATCGCTTGTCACCACGTTCCCGTTCTTCCAGCCGATCGACAGAAGCATGGCCGACAACTTCTTCCGCCCCGGTTTCACGCAGGGAGCATGGGCGAGCGGAGAACCCGTGAAGGGGCTGAACTACCTGGCGTTTGTCGGCAACGGTCTCAATACGCTGAACATCTCGGCCAGCAAGATCGACACAAATCTGCTGCTGTCGGGCAGTGTCTGGTGGGAACCGCTGGGACCCTACTCGGAGCCCGGGAAATCGCGCCAGATGTACGACGACTACTTCGCCTCCAGCAGGGCCCGGATTCGGATCGGCAGCAGTTTCACGCGGTCGCGCGAAGACCGTTTCTCAGAAACCGACCAGTCGAGTCCCGACAACACGTCGATCTACAACTCGGACGGCGTGCTCGCTTTCTCGACCGGAGCGTTTGCTCCCGGGGTGACTGTTGACCAGGCTACCTACAAGATGTGGGCGATCGATGGCGGTCTCAAGAAGAGCGGCTTTTCAGTGAACGGTCAGTACTTCCTTCGCTGGGTTGGCGACTTCGACGCGGATGGACCGCTTCCACTCGACTCTACATTCGATCACGGCTTTGAGTTGTCGGCGGGTCACTTCATCGTTCCCAGAACGCTGGTGTTGTACACGCGCGGCTCAAAAGTGTTCGGACAATTTGCCAGCCCGTATGAGTATGGCGGTGGCGCCAAGTGGTATTTCCTGCCGACCGAACGCGTGTGGCTCACCGCCGAGTTGATGAAGATTCACAAAGCTCCGTACAGCGGAGCGTTTACTCCGTACACCGCGGGGATGGCGGGCTGGGTGCCGATGATCCAGACGGTTCTGGCTTTCTGAAAATCGCCTTGTCACCTGAGATTCACAATTCGCCGCGCACTCCGCGTCCGTAAGGCGCCTCAACGGCGAGCGTTTCATTGACCGTGAGAAGAGCGAGCACTGATCGCGAGTCGGTCTTCTACTCGTGCGCGGCGATCGTGTACTGGCGGCGCAGATCCGAACTCCGCGACCAGGCGAGCATGGCGAACACCAGCAGCCACAAGTTGAGGACGCTGAATGACGCACGCTGAAACAGCCCGACGTCCGCAGGGTTGGCCCCAAAGCGAATCAACAACGAGGGCAACGTGAATGCCGCCACGAACGTGGCCAGCGAATACCAGCGGAACCAGTGCGCGCGTGTTGCGAACGTGCGCTCTCCTACCACGCACCAGACGAGCACTGCAGCGCCAGCCGCCACAACATAGGTCGCTCCCGCGGCGTTGTGCGTGCGCTCGCTGAACGAAGGCGCGCTCGCAGTGCAACAGGGATCGAGCGGGAACAGACCGGCGGCGATCCGCGCGAGTCCACTGACGATGAGCAGCGCCGCGCCTGTGCCGGCAAGTTTCGTGTAGACGGAGACACCAACCAGCACGCCGAATGCAACGACCATCAGGCCAGGCAGGACAAATCCCGTCACCTGCATCAGGTGCTGGGTAGACGTTCCGCGCGCCGCGAGCTCGCTGATGTACTGGCGATAGTGGTTGTATTCGGGGCGGAGGCTCCCGATATAAATGACCGACGCCAGCCACAGCACTGGTGCCGCAATGCCGGCGGCATTCAGCACCCGCGCGACTCTTCTCTGCACGATCGCTGGTAGGACGATCGACAAGGGGCTTCCGGTTTCCAGCAGCGACTTGAGATCGCTGAGAACCCGCGTGAATCCCTCTTCGAGGCCTCTTTCTTGCAGTTTTGCTGGATCTCAGCTCATTGCGAGGAGGACCTCATGCTGCAGAAATCCCCGATGCATGCCTATATCCCGGCGAAAGACATGAAGCGCGCGAGACAGTTCTACGAACAGAAGCTCGGCTTCAAACCAAAGCAAGAGCTCGCGGGTGGGGTCGTGTACGAATTCGGCGACCACACATCGTGCTTCATGTATCCAACTCCGAACGCGGGCACCTCGAGCGCGAGTCAAGCGTTCTGGCAAGTCGACGATATCGCGCGAGAGGTCGCCGAGCTGAAAGCGAAGGGCGTGACGTTTGAGGAATACAACATGCCAGGCGTGAAGACCGAGGGCGGCATCGCCACCGGTGGCGGAGCGAAGTCGGCGTGGTTCAAAGACAGTGAGGGCAACATCATGGCCGTGATCCAAAGCCTGTAGACACGAGTTCGCCCGACTCGTGTTAGCTTAAAGACCTTTGCTATGCAAAGTCTTAAGCCGTTTCGCGGCGCTGATAGCACGGTTGCTCGATGACACGGAGAGGCGCGGTGCTGCTCTTCTTTTCCACCATCTCTCCCGTGCATACCGATCCCGCGGCCGTGCCCTCGACCGCGGCAGCGCCGCCATCTGCTCGTGACTCGGATGCCGTTGACGACGCGCGCCGCCTGGCCCGCGCGCTCCTTGTCGAAGACAACCTGCCTGGCCTCTCGGTCGCCGTCGCCGTGGACGGCGAGCCTGCCTGGCCTGTCGGTCGCCGTCGCCGCGGACGGCGAGCTCGTCTGGGCGGAGGGCTTCGGCTTTGCCGACGTCAGACGACGCGCGCCGGTGACACCGCTCACCAAATTCCGTCTCGGGAGCGTCTCAAAAACGTTGACGGCCGCTGCCGTCGCCCTGCTTCACGACCGTGGTCGCATCGACTTCGATGCCCCGGTCCAGACGTACGTCCCGTCGTATCCACACACGCCGTGGCCGATCACCACTCGGCAGCTGCTGGGCGATATCGCGAGTGTGCGGGTCTCGACGGGGCACTGAAGTTCTTCGCCGACGAACCGCTTCTGTTCCAGCCGGGCACGAAGTATCGCTTTGGCACGAACGGATGGATCCTGCTCAGCGCCGTGGTGGAAGCGGCGGCGCACGAGCCATTTGCCACGTTCATGACTCAGCACGTGTTCGCGCCTCTCGGCATGCAGAGCACCGTCATCGAGGTAAACGGCATTCCTGACACCACGTCGTTCTACTTCCCAAGAGCGTTCGAACAACCGCGGTGGGGAGTGGAGCAAGCAGGGCCACGGCCCAGCGCGTGTCTGTTCGGTGCCGGTGCATATCTCTCCACGCCATCCGACATGGCTCGTTTCGGATCGGCGATGCTGAAGCCGGGGCTGTTGAAGGCGGACACCATCGAGCTTCTCCAGATGCCATTGCATCTCGCGTCGGGCGCCTCCACGGACTTTGCGTTGGGTTGGAAGGTGGAGCACGTACAACTGAACGGCGGGGCCACGCGCATGGTGGCGCACCGCGCCACGCCAATCGGCCACCACCGCGCTTCTGATCTTTCCAGAGCGCCGGCTGGTGATTGCCGCCATGTCTAACGTGTCGAGAGCCGAGAGTGTCGCACCGTTTGGGGTGAAGGTCGCGGAAGTGTTCGCGCAGTTGCGATAGAGCGCCTCAATCGCGTGAACGGAGCCTCCGAAGCCCGGGGGCTCACGACGGAATGCCGTGCGCGCTGGAGGCACACTGATCCGCCGCCCCCGAGAATGCTCAGGAAACGGTCGATTCGCCAGCGTCCGCATAAGCACGTGTTTTGCCGTACGACGTGGCTGTTTCGCATCGGAAACTCCGCATGGACGGCCCTGACGATCCCGAACAAGCCAGATTGAGGGACACGCACGAGCACGGTGCCCGATGGAAGAAATGGGGCCCGTACTTGAGCGAGCGCCAGTGGGGCACGGTTCGGGAGGACTACAGCGAGAGCGGAAACGCCTGGAACTACTTCCCACACGATCAGGCCCGGTCACGCGCCTACCGCTGGGGCGAGGATGGACTGGCGGGCATCTGCGACGATCGGCAGATCCTCTGCTTCGCGCTGGCGCTGTGGAACGGCCGCGACCCGATCCTGAAGGAGCGCCTGTTCGGACTCACCAACGACGAGGGCAACCACGGCGAAGACGTCAAGGAGTACTACTTCTACCTCGACAGCACACCCACGCACTCGTACATGAAATATCTCTACAAGTATCCGCAGACGGCATTTCCCTACTCGGATCTTGTAGTGACGAACCGGAAACGCGGCCGCTTCGAGTTGGAGTACGAGCTCCTCGATACCGGCGTCTTTGACGACGACCGATATTTCGACGTGTTCGTCGAGTACGCGAAAGCGTCGCCGGAGGAGATTCTGGTTCGCATCAGCGTGTGGAATCGCGGCGACGCGTCGGCGACGCTGCACGTCCTGCCGACGCTCTGGTTCCGCAACACGTGGTCGTGGTCCGATGACCACACAGCGAAACCAGTACTGCGGCAATGTGGTCGGCAGTCGCTTATCGCCTCTCACCCGGCGCTCGGTGATCGATACCTCCTCTGCGATCGCGACGTCCCCATGCTCTTCACGGAGAATGAGACGAATCGCTCACGCATCTTCGGCTTGTCGAACGATTCGCTTTACGTCAAGGACTCCATCAACGACTTCTTCGTCCACGACAAACGAGACGGCGTCAATCCACACAAGACAGGCACGAAGACTGCCGTGCACTACGAGGTGACGGTCGCACCGGGCGACGTGCAGGTGATTCATCTGCGACTCAGCGACCGCACCGGGGGATCTCCTGGAGACGCGTTCGGCGCCACGTTTGACGAGACGATGAAGGCGCGTATCGCGGAAGCGGACGCGTTCTACGCCAAGGTCATCCCGCCACATCTCGATGCCGATTCACGACTCGTGATGCGACAGGCCCTGGCAGGCATGCTGTGGAGCAAGCAGTTCTACAACTATCCGGTGCAAGCCTGGATCAACGACAAGCTGCTCCCACCGGATTGCCGGCAGCGGATCGCGCGTCGGAACACCGACTGGTTCCATCTCGAGAGCGCCGACATCATCTCGATGCCCGACAAGTGGGAGTACCCGTGGTTCGCCGCCTGGGACCTGGCCTTTCACTGCGTGATCCTCGCGCGAGTCGATCTCGACTTCGCGAAGGAGCAATTGCGCTTGATGACCAACCAGGTCTACCTGCATCCCAACGGACAGATTCCCGCGTACGAGTGGAACTTCAGCGACGTCAATCCGCCGGTGCACTGCAAGGCGGTCTGGTATGTGTACCAGCTCGATCGAGCGTTCAACGGTGTGAGCGATCGCGCATTCCTTGAAAGCCAGTTCCACAAGTTGCTGATGAACTTCACCTGGTGGGTCAACCGAAAAGACCAGTCCGGACGAAATGTATTCGCCGGCGGGTTCCTTGGTCTCGACAACATCGGGGTGTTCGATCGCAGTTCTCCGCTGCCAACGGGCGGCATGATCGAGCAGGCGGATGGCACGAGCTGGATGGCGATGTTCTCGCTCGACATGCTGACGATCGCATTGGAGCTCGCCCTCGAGAACCGCGTGTACGAGGAGCTGGCCTGCAAGTTCTTCGAGCACTTCGTCTACATCGCGGCCGCGATGGACCGCATCGGCGACAACGCCGATGAGCTCTGGGACGAAACTGATGGGTTTTTCTACGACGTGCTTCGGTTGCCGTCTGGCACAGCGGTCCGACTCAAGCTGCGGTCGCTGGTGGGACTCATCCCGCTCTTTGCCTCGACGATCTTCGAGCGAGAGGTGCTGGAGCGCCTGCCTGCATTCGCGAAGCGAATGCACCACTTCGTTGAGATGAACAAGGGGTTGTTCATCAACATCACCGACGTCACTCGTGCTCGTGTCGGCGGCCGCCACATGCTGTCACTGGTCGACGAGCGCAAGCTTCGACGGATCCTGGCCCGGATGCTCGACCCCTCGGAATTCCTGAGCGACTACGGTATCCGCGCACTCTCGCGTTATCACGAGGCACATCCCTACGAGTTCAAAGTCAATGGCTCGGCTTACCGCGTCAAGTACGAGCCGGCCGAATCGACGACGAACCTCTTTGGCGGCAACTCCAACTGGCGAGGGCCGATCTGGATGCCGGTCAACCAGCTACTGATCCACTCACTCAGGAAGATGTACTCGTACTACGGCGACGAATTCGTCGTTGAGTGTCCGACTGGCTCCGGAAAGACCATGAACCTCTGGCAGGTGGCGGACGAACTCGCGCGGCGCATCATCAGCATCTTTCTTCGCGACGAGCGGCAACAACGACCGGTGCACGGTGGCTCCAGGAAATTCCAAAGCGATCCACATTGGCGCGATCTGCCGCTCTTCTACGAGTATTTTCACGGCGACAACGGCGCCGGCGTTGGCGCAAGCCATCAGACGGGTTGGACCGGACTCGTCGCCTGGCTCATCAAGTCGCGCGAAGTGTTGAAGGCTGAAGACGTGCTGGAGAAGGGACACGACGCCGTCGCGTTGAAGATCGTCCGCTCGTACTAATCGGAAGTCGCGATCATCGCGCCGGCGCAGGACGCGGAATCACGCGCCAATCGACTTGATGTTCGACTGCAGCCGCTCGTACTGTGCCACCGCGCTCTGCAGGTTGAAGAACATTCGTGCGCGCCCGAGCGTTTCTCCGAGCGGCGATTGCTGCACGGTCTTGAGAACCGGGGGATTGAGCGACGATAACCAGAGTGTGATGCCATGGCTCCGCAGATTCTCTTCGGCCTCGACGAGCATCTTCAGCGCCGTGTACTCAATGTCGATCAACGCTCGACCGTCAAGAATGACGACCGTCGGGTGCGCCGCCGCGATGAAGTGCGACATCCGGTCGCCGATCCGCTGCGCGTTTAGAAAGAACGCGCGGCCTTCTACACGCAGAATCAGCAGTCCTGGCCACGACTCATCATCGGGATGGTCGGACGAGCGCGGCCGAAACACGTCGGTGCCACGCTTGCGGCCGATCACGTGCACCGGCGGATCGTAGGCCTGTTGGGCGAGCGACACGAGTGAAGCGATGACCGCGACGAGGATTCCCTGCAACGTCCCGAGCAGGACGACGCCGACGAATGCAATGAGAGCCCAAATGAATTCGATGCGCCGTACACGCCGAATCACGCCGAACTCGATCGGCTTGATCAGGTCGATCGAGTAGGCGACCACCACGGCAGCGAGGGCGGCCTGCGGCATCACGCCGATCAGTGGCGCAAGCACGAGCAGTGTCGCAAGCGAGACCAACGCGGTGACGAGTGCCGCCAGCTGCGTGCGCGCTCCGGCTTTCCGATTCACCGCCGTCTGCGTGGTGCCACCACCAGACGGCATCGCACCGAACAGCCCGCCGGCGAAATTCGCGCAGCCAAGCGCGACGAGCTCACGATTCGGCGTCGGCCGCGGCTCTCCCGGCGACGCAAACGCGCGCGCGGCGGCAATGCTCTCCGTAAAGCTCATGAGCGCGATACCGGTCGCTGCCGGCCACATGATCCAGGCAAGCTCGAATTGTGGACGTATCAACGAAGGAAGACTTCCTGACACGGCGCCGATCACGGCGACGCCCGAGTGGCTCAAGTCGAACGCCGCTGACGCACCAATCGCCAGGCCCAGCGCGAGAAGCGGTGCGGGTGCACGCGGCGCAAAGTGCTCGATCGCGAAGATCACCCCAATCACTGCTGCCGCCACCAGGAGCGTCGCGACCGATGTAGCGGGCAGATGCTCGAGGATGGCCAGCGCGTCGCGAAAGAATCCGGTCTTGGTGATGTGAATCCCCAACAGCTTCGGAATCTGGTCCACCACAATCACCAGACCGATGCCGGATTTGAATCCGGTCAACACCGGCTCTGAGATGAAGTTGGCGAGAAAGCCGAGACGAAGCCCCCCGGCCAGCAGAAGCACAGCACCGACCAACATCGACAACGTCGCCGCCACCGGGATCAGATCGGCGCCCGATCCATTCGGCGCGGCCGCAGTCAACACGGTCGCACTGAGTATTGCGATCGTCGTCGTGGTGCTGACGCTCAACGGACGTGATGTGCCGAGCACAGCGTAGACCGCCATCGGCACGATCGCGGTGTAGAGACCAACATGAACGGGGAGCCCGGCAATGGTCGCGTACGCGATGCCTTTCGGCGCGACGACGGCGGCTGTCGTCAGACCGGCCAGGACATCTGCGCGCACGGTAGCCTTCATGACGTGAATCGTGTGGTGTCGAGCGCTGCACTACGCGTGCCTGATGTCTGAACGATCGTTTTAGAATCGGCGGCCGCCTGAAGTCAGGACCTCCGAAATACCGGGCCTGACGACGAAATACCGTTGGCTGAAACCACGTGAAATCGCTGGGTGCGGCAGTAGAATCGCGGCGTGCTGATCAACAAGACAAGCCTGTCGCGGACGGTCGATGCGATCAATGCGGCGAACGTTGATGGCCACACACTCACCGCGGCCGAACGCGGCGAGGTCGCGCGATGGATCGCCGCGCGACAGGGGCTGCCCGGCGCCTACGGAGGCACTTTTGCCGGGTTCCCGTCGGAACGCTCGAAAGGCATCGTTCTGTTCACCGGCGAGCGCATCGCATCTGCATCCGCGCGCCACATCCTGGGAGAGGAAGCGTCACGCGCCTTGCGCCAGCTCCGAGTACGGGACCGCATCATCACGCACGCGCTCGTTGCTGCAGACGAGGGCCTGATGCAATGTCTCGCGCGCGCCGCCGAGGACCCGCGCAAACAAAATCCGGGCCTCTACTGTTGCGGCAAATGCAGCGTGGGCCTGTGGCGCAACCTGCTCGGCGGCGGTCTCGATCGTCGCGAAGAACGACTGGAGCGCGGCGCCGTGCATCTGCGATCAGTACGCGATGGCGAAGAGGGCTGGCGGAAATTTCCTTTCTGGTACACGGTGCTCGCGCTGAGCGAGATGGACAGCAATGACGCAAAAGCGGAGTTGAAGTATGCGGCTCCCGCGCTCGAACGCGCCGCCGCACGAGCAACGTCATCGAGCGTCTACACACAACGCCGGAAGGCGTTGGCCACTCGGGTGTTGAAGACGCTGTAGCGACGAGCGCTATTCGGCTCGTGAACGATCGGGCCGACGGGTCAGCTCGTACCGCAGGCGGCCGTTCCGCAGGCCGCAGCGAGCACAAATGCGGCGACCCTCATGCGCTCGATCAATCGAATTGCTCCCGGTCACGCTGGCGCTTCGCAAAGATCCGCTGAATCGTCTGCTCGAGCGTCGCGGCAGCCGAGTGCTTCGGCACGAACGCGGACGCGCCATCCTGCATGGCCGTCGACTCAACCAGGGCATCGTCGAACGCCGTGACGATCACGACATCGGTCTCCGGTACGGTTTGCCTCACGGTGCGGCACACGGCGAGACCGTCGATGTCCGGCAACATGAGATCGACGAGAAGGATATCGGGTCTGAAACGCTCGACGGCCGTGATCGCGTCCTGACCATTGGGCACGCTCGCCACCACTTCACAGGAGGCCTCGAGCATGCGGGCGAACGCCACGAGCACCGACGGATGATCGTCGGCAATCACGACTCGGGGACGACGCTCGGGTTGGAACGTCATGTGTGGCGCATCGCCTGCGCATCCGCGGGGGAACGGATGGACCCCCGATTCTATTCGCAGCGTTGTCCAAACGGCGTCATCTCATCTACGCCCAACGAAGAAATTCGGATTCTTCGGGAGCTGCTGCCGCGTGGGAGAATTTCGATTTTGAAATTTGGGCAAATGAAAGCGCTCGGGCTTTTGCTCTACCTCGTCACTATCCCTGCGACTGCGCTCGCCCAGGGCTCGATTGCCGGCAGGGTGACTGATTCTGCGGGTGTGCCGGTGTCTGGCGTCGCGGTTGAAGCGATCAGCGATGCGCTTATCGAGACAAAACGCACGACAAGCACAGATGGGGCGGGGCAATATCGCATCGAAGAACTGCGACCCGGCATGTTTCGCGTGCGATTCACGGTCGCAGGTTGGAAGCCGCACCTGCGGGAACGCGTTGAGGTGACCGGCCCGCTCACCGTCATCGTCAATGCAAAGTTGACGGTTGACGCGGGCACCGAGTCGATTACGGTCAGCTCGCAACCGCCCATCATCGCCGTACGCAGCGCGAAGCGTGCCATTACCCATTTAGGTGATGTCGTCGCCTCGATCCCCACGGCGCGAAGCTATAACGCGCTGCTCACCCTCGTCCCGGGCGTCGTCACGAGCGGCAACGATCTCGTCACGGGCCCGGCGGCGACAGCGTTTCCGTTTCATGGCGGCCGTCAGAATGAAGGTCGGCTTCTCCTGGATGGACTGAACATCGGAAGTCCACCAAGCGGCAATTCCGCCACGATCTACGACGTCGACGTCGGCCAGGCACAAGAGGTGACCTTCACCATGTCAGGTGGACTTGGTGAGTCGGAAACCGGCGGGCTCGTGATGAACATCGTGCCGAGAACCGGTGGCAATACGATGCGCGGCTCGCTGTTCGCGAGCGGGACCGGCGAGCGGTTTCAATCTGACGTGAGTCAATCCCTCATCGCGCAGGGTGTGATTCCCGGCGCTCCGTACACGAAGGTGTACGACATCTCAGGCACGCTCGGCGGGGCGGTTGTGACCGACCGTTTGTGGTACGTCCTCAGCGCGCACACGAGCGGCAGCACCAGGAACAGCACCACCGTCTACTACAACCGCAACGCGGGATCTGCCGATCGGTGGCTGTACGCGCCGGACACGACACGGCCCTCGTATTCCGACCGAACGTTCGAAAGCATCAGTGGACGACTCACGTGGCAACCGACACCGCGAAACAAAGTGAGTGGCTACTGGAACGCGCAAGCCCTCTGTCGCTCGTGTACTGGTGCAACGCCCGGCGTATCAGAACCACAGCGGGTGTCACCCGAAGCCGTCGGCGTGCTCGGGCGTCGTTTGGATGTCACCCAGGTCACGTGGTTATCGCCGCCAACCGACCGTGTGCTCCTGGAGGCGGGGTATGGCGGCGTTTTTTTTGGCGTCGGCAACTTCGAGCGTGAGCCCAATCCAACACGCGATCTCGTGAGAGTCGTCGAGCAATGCGCGAGTGGCTGCGCAGCAAACGGCAACATCCCGGGATTGGTATATCGATCGCAGGACTTCAGTGACGCCCACACCGGCTCGTATGTGTGGAAGGCCTCAATGTCGTACGTGACCGGCACGCACACGATGAAAGTGGGCCATCAGCATGCGCTGATGACCGACGACCGTACGTGGATGACGAACAATAAGGCGCTGACCATCGAGTGAACAACGGCGTACCGAACCAACTTACGCAGTCGATCTCGCCGTGGGTCAACAACGCACGTGCCGGATGGGATGCGCTGTTCGCGCAAGAGCAGTGGACGCGTGGGAAGCTCACGCTACAAGGCGCGCTCCGCTTCGATCGTGCGGGAAGCTGGTTTCCAACCCAGCGCGAAGGTCCCTCGCGATTTCTTCCGACGCCAATCACGATTCCCGAAACGCGCGGCATCGATAGCTACACAGACCTCACTCCTCGATTCGGGATTGCCTACGACGTGACCGGACGCGGCACGACCGCTCTCAAGATGAGCCTCGGCAAATACCTCGAGGGCGTCGGCACATCAGGGATCTACGCCGCGACCAATCCCGCGTCGCGCATGCCTCAAACGACTCCGGTCTTTGGCCCTGCGGGAGTGACACGCGCATGGATCGACGCGAACGGGAATTTCGCACCGGACTGCGATCTGCTGAGCCCGAACGCCCAGGATTTGCGAACGAGTGGCGGCGATCTGTGCGGGGTACTCTCGAATGTGAGCTTCGGTACGAACGTGATGACAAACGCGTTCGACGACGGCGTTCTCTCCGGATGGGGCGTTCGTCCGTCGGATTGGAATCTCGCCGTCTCGGTCCAGCAGCAGATCGGACGACGATCGTCGGTGGACGTCAGCTACAGCCGCCGCTCCTTCCGAGGCTTCACAGTCGCCGACAACTTGTCAGTGAGCTCGTCGGACTTCACGCCGTTCAGCGTCGTGGCCCCGCGCGATCCACGACTACCCGGCGGTGGGGGCTACATCGTGGGCGGCCTTTACGACGTCGTCCCTGGGAAGGCCGGCCAGGTCGATAACCTTATTACCGACTCCGGGCGATTTGGAGAATGGTCTCAGTATGCCAACGCACTCGACGTGACCGTCGAGGCGCGCATCCAAGACCGCCTGACGATTGTCGGAGGCAGCAGCGCCGGTCAGACCGTCGCTGACAACTGCGCCGTGCGCCAACGTCTTCCTGAGCTGGCCACCACGATGACAAACACCACGGCCTTCGGCGCGGGGCTGATGACGTCGGCGGTGACACCCGTAAGTCCGTACTGTCACGTCGCATTCGGTGTGCTAACTCAGGTGCGGGGACTTTCCACTTATCGAGTTCCGAAGCTCGAGGTCGAGGTGGCCGGGACGTTCCAGACCAAGCCGGGTGCAATGCTGGCCGCCAACTATGCCGCGCCCAATTCCGTCGTGGCGCCATCGCTGGAAAGAAACCTGTCTGGAAACGCAGACACCGTCACCGTGAACCTTGTCTCGCCCGGCTCGTTGTATGGCGATAGGATTACCCAGTTCGATCTGCGCGTGGCGAAAGTCTTCAGCTCGGGCCGTTATCGAACGGTCATTGGCGCCGACATCTTTAACCTGCTGAATTCGAACGCGGTTTTGACTTATAACAACACCTTCGTCTCTGATGGTCCCTGGCTCGAACCGCTTACTGTTCTGACTCCGCGTCTGTGGAAAGTCACGGCTGCGTTCGACTGGTAAGGATCGACATGCACTGGATGGTGGCCGCCATCGTGGTGCTCGCCGAACTCCTGTTCGCGAGTACGGCCCACGCGCAAATTGACAGCCACAAGAAGGTGCTCGTTCTCTACTCCACCCGACGAGACGCGCAGTTCTCCGTCGTCGGCGAAAGCGAATTGCCGACCATTCTCGACGATGGCTTGTCACGAAACCTCGACTACTACGCCGAGTTCGTCGACGTCACGAGGTTCCCTGATCGCGCCTATAGGCAGGGGGTTCGTGATTTTCTTCAGGTGAAGTACCAGGGCATCCGGTTCGATCTCGTCATTGCGCTGCAGAATGCGGCGCTCGAATTTGTCAACGGCTTCGACAACCCGCTCTTTCGTGAGACGCCGGTTGTCTTCCTGACGAATACACCGGCTTTCAAGCGACGCCCAAACTCGACCGGGGTACTGCACCAACGCAATTTCTTGCCGACACTTGATCTTGTTCGCGCGTTGCAGCCGGACGTTCGAAACCTCTTTATCGTCACCGGCGCCGCCACTGCTGATGAGGACTTCGAAAACGAAGTCCGCAGGCAGATGCCACCCTCGGACTCACGAATGCGCGTGACGTATCTGTCAGGGTTGACGACGACGGATCTGGAGAATCGACTGGCGACGCTTCCTCCTCACTCCGCCGTCTACCACGTGCTGGTCACGGAAGATGGCGCTGGCAAGAAGTTTCATCCACTTGAGTACGTGGATCGAGTCTCGGCAGCGGCGAATGCGCCCACGTATTGTTGGGTCGATTCCGCAATAGGTCACGGAGTTGTGGGGGGGAGCCTCTATAGTCAAAGCGATGCAATCGCGCACGTCGGACAGATTGCATTGCGCGTGCTCGGCGGCGAGTCCGCCGACAGCATCCCGGTCGTCGCACTGAATCTGAATAGGAACGAGGTCGATTGGCGCCAGCTCCGGCGATGGCGGATCGACGATCGGCGGGTTCCCGCCGGGACACTCGTCAAGTTTCGAGACCCGACGCTCTGGGATCGGTACAGCTCCTACCTGCTTGGCGGGCTGGCGCTTGTCATGACGCAGACGGTGCTCATTACCGGCCTCTTGATTCAGCGACGACGACGCCAACGAGCGGAAGCGGAACTGCGGGCGAATCAGCGCGAGCTGCGACGGAGCTACGACCGAAACCGCGCGTTAGGAGCTCGTCTGCTGAGCGCGCAAGAGACTGAACGCTCGCGAATCGCTGGGGAGCTCCATGACGACATCTGCCAGCGAATGCTGGTGCTCACAGTCGAACTCGAGTTGTTGGGCCGCGTGAATCCTCACCAGGGTCCCGCGGCTGAGGCGTTGTCCGTGGCGCGAGACATCTCGAAGAGCCTTCATGAGCTCTCGCATCGGTTGCATCCAACCAGGCTGCGGATGCTCGGCCTCGTGGCGGCGCTCGAGCATCTGTGCATCGAGCTGTCACGGGCGGGATTCACCATCACGTTTACGCACAACCTTGTGCCAGCAACGCTGCCTCCCGACGTGATGTTGTGTCTGTTCCGAGTCGTCCAGGAAGCGCTGCAAAACGCGATGAAGCACAGCCAGGCAAAGAATGTCTCCGTGCACGTGGGCAGCAACGGCGACGGGTTGATGGTGACGATCGTGGACAACGGCGTGGGGTTCGATGTCGAAGCGGCCTGGAGTGATGGCGTCGGCCTCGTCAGCATGGTCGAACGTCTCGAGGCCTTCGGAGGAACACTCCGAATCGATTCGCGCCGCGGCGAGGGAACTCGCCTGGCGGCGAGCATCCCCACTGAACTGTTAGACACTGAGGAGAGTGCCGCTCAGTTGTCGCCAGCCACCGAGACAGCGACGACGAGTACGTCGCCGTACGGTGTCAGCATGTGACACCCGCGCGCCACGACTGACTACGGTGTCGTTGGCGGTGCTGGCGCCGGCGCCGGTGGAACTTGCATCAGGTTGACGTTCCCCGGCGTTTGAACCGACAAAGCGACCACAAGCGGATACGGGCTCAGCGCGGCGCGCTCGGTCTCCGTGAGCGCCTCCGACCGGGTCAAGACTCCTGAGACCTGGCCGCCGAGGAAGGTCCCCGCGGCGCCACTCACGACGATCGGCATGCCTTGCACGACAGTCACACGTCCAGACTGGAGGATCACGCCAACTCGGTCACGGGTGAGACGCAGGCCAGCGACGTCTCGTTGGCCAGTCAGGATGAATGCGCGGGGACTCACCACGCGCTCCACCATCGCGTCGGTCAACTGCACGCGCAGGCCTGCGAACTGTCCAACGTGCTCGGCCAGTGTCTCGACACTTACTCTGATCGCGGCGACGTCGCTTGGGTCGATTCGCAGGTCCTGGGCCACGAGTCGCGCACCACTCACGGCCATCCACGTCATCATCACGACTGCCGTTGTCACACGAATGATCGCCATCGCAGCACCTCCAACCACGGCATGTCGTGGCCGATCGATGAAACGCGCTCGAATCACTCAACGAGAAACGCGCGTTCCACGCGAGTGCCGTACGCCACAGCAGTACGTGTGCCGGGTCACAGACACTGCGTCCGTGGGTCCTTGCCCAGAGCCTCTGCGATGAGGACTTTGAGATGCCGTTGAATCGACCTGTCCCGATCGACACCCGCGCGCTGTTCCGTCCTGTGTCCAGCAGCGTCGTGACACTGCTGCGTGGACTGCCGCCGGAATCGTGGGAGCTGCCGACCGTTGCCGCGTCATGGGCGGTGCGCGACATCGTGGCGCATCTTCTCGACACTACGCTGCGGAGGCTGTCGTTCCATCGTGATGGGATGACGCCGCCGCCTCCGCCTCGGGCGATCGCGTCCGATCGCGACTTCGTCGAGTTCATCAACGCACTCAATGCACAGTGGGTCACGTCAACGAAGCGATTGAGTCCGCGAGTGCTCACCGATCTTTATGCGCAGGCGAGCCGCGAGTCAGCCGATTGGTTCGAGTTATTGCCACTCGACGCACCGGCGCTGTTTCCCGTGTCGTGGGCGGGCGAGAACGACTCGGCCGGTTGGTTCGATATCGGGCGCGAGTTCACCGAACTGTGGCATCACCAGCAGCAGATTCGGATGGCGGTCGGCGCCGACGCACTCGCTGACGCACGGTATCTCGGTGCGGTGATCGATATCGCGGTGCGTGGCTTGCCGCACGCGTTCCGTGATGTGTCGGCGGACACCGGTCACACCGTGGCGATCGACATCAACGGCCCGAGCGGCGGCCGATGGACGCTGCAACGTGAGGAGCATCGCTGGAGCCTGTGGTGCGGCGTGCCACCGGCAGCGACGGCGTCTCTGCGACTGAACGAGGACACGGCGTGGAAGCTGCTGTTCAACGCCTTGTCGAACGAGGACGCCGCCCGTACGATTCAGATCGATGGACGCGCCGATCTCGGCCGCGCTCTGCTGCGGGCTCGGTCCGTCATCGTCTAGCGACATCCACGCTGCCAACGCCAAGAGAGGACATCAGATGAACGCCCCGGACGACACTCAGAGCGAGCAGACGGCGCTGTGGAACGGCCCAGCAGGACGTGCCTGGGTCGATGCGCAGCACGTGCTCGATCGCCTCTTCACCCCGTTCGAGGATTTGCTCGTCGAGGTCGTCCGCGCCGCGTCAGCGCGCGCGGTGCTGGACGTCGGCTGTGGCACCGGGAGCACCACGATCGCGATCGCACGCTCGCTCGAGGGCGCTGGCAGCAGCCTCGGCGTGGACATCTCCGGGCCGATGATCACGCTGGCCCGCGCTCGCGCCGAGCGGGAGCATGCACAGGCGGAGTTCGTGGTCGCCGACGCACAGGTGTATGCCTTCGAGCCGGCGAGCGTGGACACGATCGTGTCGCGGTTTGGCGTGATGTTCTTCAGCGATCCCGTCCGGGCCTTTGCGAACCTGCGTCGTGCCGCACGCGAAGGCGCGCAGCTTCGACTCATTGTCTGGCGTAGCGCGGCGGAGAATCCGTTCATGACGACGGCCGAACGCGCAGCCGCGCCGATGCTGCCGAATCTCCCACCGCGTCGGCCGGATGGTCCCGGACAGTTCGCGTTCGCCGATCGCGATCATGTCCACGGCATCCTGAATCACAGCGGATGGTCGGACATTGACATCCAGCCAATCGATGTGGGTTGCTCGCTTCGCGAGGACGATCTCTCGCGATACGTGACCAAGCTCGGGCCCGTCGGCTTGCTTCTGCAGGATGCCGATGACGCCACTCGCGCACGAGTCGCCGAATCCATACGCAGTGCCTACGATCCGTATGTGCAGGGCGATCAGGTGCGTTTCACCGCCGCGTGCTGGATGATCGGCGCCAGTCTTCGCTCGCGATCCGCGTGAGCTACGGCTAGGCAAGTAATCGATCCGGCAGGAGCCGCATGAAATCGCGCACCTGCTGAATCTGCGCATTCTCCGAGATGAATTCGAACGCTGATGGCTCAATCGGGCGCGTCGCGCCGGTCAGCGTCGCGC
>JBKPRH010000455.1:0-5439 GCA_046765795.1 Acidobacteriota bacterium
TCATCTCGGGATCGATCCGCGTGAACCACTCGGTCAGCTTCAACTGATCGCTGTGCAGTCCGGCGATGCTCGTCTTGTCGGTGAAGTTGGTCGTCTCGACCACGAGCGTGTGGCCCTCCCAGCGGCCGCGCGCATCGCCCATGTACTGCCGGACGCTGGACGCGACGTGTGGCCGTCCGTCGAGCGGAATCACTCGTGTGTCGTGCACCATCTCGTAGGTGATGGTCACGACGCCGGGGCCCTGTTGTATCTGGTAGGAGTTTCCGTAGATGGCCGGCATCATCGAGCCGGGAATGCCGCGCGTGATACAGCGATCGTACAGGCTGCGGTCTTCCCACGAATCGGCCGGCCCGCGTCCTTTGCGTGCCGCCTGACGCGCGGCGGCTCGCTGTTGCGACTCGGACGTCTGTGGCGGAACCTTGCCATCCGGCGGATCGACGACGAGCCACGGGCGGCTGTTGACCGCGTTGTAGTTCTCGAACCAGTGCATCGGGCTGGTGGCGCCTGGGAATTCGCTCAAGGTTGGCGCGCGCTCGATCGTCTGCTGCTGCCGCTGTTGAACGATCTTTGCGAGTTCCGCAGGCGTGACATCCTCGAGGCGGCGGCCGGCAAATTCCTCCGGCCGTTCGAACGGGATGCCGCTCTCATCGCTATTGGTGTACGGTCCGGCGATGTCGGGATCTCCCCACGGCGTCCGTACCGGCACGTAGGTGCCACGCGGCGGCAAAGCCGCCACCGTCTTTCGCTGCGGCACCTCGCCCGGTTTCACGGGTTGTGCACGCTGCGGTGCCTGCGCCGCCGCGATTCCGCCGCAAACGACAACGCCCAACGCTGCAACGATGACGTGTACTTTCATGATCGACTCATGGCGCTTCTGCGCTTCCCGGCTCGGGACCAGGGCGTGCTGTCCTGACAGCGTGCGGCTCTTCGGATCGCACGCCACTGCTGACGCGTAGCGCGGTGAGCAATGCTGCCACCTGTAACACCACGATGGCAATGAGCGGCTGTCGAAAACGACCGGCATCCAGGATAGGGCCGAACACGAGCGGCGACAGCGCCTGCCCGGTGTCCAGTCCGGAATAGACGAATCCGTACACGCGACCGAAGGAGCTGCGGCCGAACCTGCTCGTCGCCGCGCGACGCACCAGCAGATCGCGACCAGGCCCGGCAAAGCCGACACCGAATCCAAGGCCAACCATCAGCGGCCACAACAGCGCGGTTGGCATACCACCCGACGCGAGCACTGCGGCCATCACCGCCGCGAATCCGAGCGCGGGGGCCACCATCCGATCGGCACGATCTCTCAGGAAGCCGGCGGACAGCATCCCGGTGCCGCTGCCCACGAGATACGCCGTGAGTCCACCGCTCGCGATGATCAGCGACACGCCATACACGTGACTCAGGATCGCCGGAGCGAAATTCTGCAGAATCCCGAACGCCATCGTCGTGAACAGGAAGAAGGCGAACGACAGCCACACGGCTCCTGAGGCCAGAAACGCAAACTGTCCCGATCGCTCACCTGCGTCGCCAGTCGCGTGACGTGACGGCATCAAACCTTCCCCATCCACGAGCACACGACGACGCAGACACAGTGTGGTGAAGACGACGGCACCAATCGCCGCCGCACCGAATCCAGCGACGTGCCACCCGAACGCGTTGGTGACACCGGCCATGAAGAGCGGCGCAATCGCCCAACCCACGTTGCCCGAGACGCCGTGAATCGAGAACGCATGTCCCAATCGCGGCTGACTCACGCGCTGATTGAGAAGCGTGAAGTCAGAGGGATGAAAGATGCTGTTGCCGAGACCGGCGAAGGTCGCACTCAACATCAGCCAGGGATAGCTGGTCGCCACGCCCAGTACGACGCCAGAGAGCGCGAGCATGCCGACGCCGAAGCAGAGCACCAGCCAACCGCCCACACGATCGACGACGAAACCCGCGAGCGCCTGTCCGATGCCGCTGATCACGAAGAACGTCGTCGTGAGCAGTCCGACGTCGGTGTAGCTGAGCGAGAAATCGTGCATCAACCACGGGAACAACGGCGGCAGCATCAGATGGAAGAAGTGCGAGGTCCCATGTGCGAGTCCGACGATCGCGATGACCTCGCGGTCTCTGGGTACGGCTGGTGCAGGCGATGGATTCATTCGGCAAAAGTCAGTTGCGTCGAGCGACAAAAGCTCGCACTCGGAGTGTATCCGATTGCGCACTGACGAACGTTAGGGGTGTGAACCGGGTCTGGCCGAAGTTGTGGGGCCTGAGGGCGATTGATGCAGGTGCTTCAGAGTTTCCAGCCGCACGTGCTGGCGACGAGACTCGCCTGCTCGAATCCCTGCACGGCGAACTCCACCGTCGCCGGCTGCGCATTGAACGGTGTGAAGCCGAGGTGCAGCCGTTGGCTCTTCGCGAGCTGCCGTACGAATGCCACACCATTCGGCACGAAGAGTTCCTGTCCGCTCTCAGAGGTCAGCCACTTCTCCGCTGTCGCCTGACCATCGTCCCACTGCAAGCGAACGGTGCGGTGGTCAGCATCTTCTTCGAAGCTGGCCGAGGTGCCGATGACGACATATGCCTGCGTCGAGCGTGACAGGCAGCGCACGACAAGCGTCGGCCGCACGCGCGACATCCACACCGGCACCTCGCGCGTGGCGTCCAATTGGAACGTGACCGTCTTCGAGCCGTCGTGCGCCCATGTCGCCGTGCGCCGTCCGGTCCACGTCGGCTCCAGAGCGGATTCTTCGGCGGTACGTGCAACCGCGGCCTTCGTCGCCGTGGCTGCCGCTGGAGCTGCCGCCGCCGCTGTCTGGATCGGCGCATCGCCCCGCAGCCAGCCCAATGCCAGCACACACGCCACGCCAGCGATCATTCCCGCTCCGCCAACGATCATCACCATCGGTTGAGTCGCGCGCGGGCGCGCGTTCACCGCGGGCGCCGGAGTTTCCGTCATCGCGGGGGCGGTTCGCGTCTTCGCGGAGATCGTTTCGTCCGTCGTTGGACGAACGGGCACCGGCTCAATTGGGCGAATAAGCTCTGGCTCGTCCGGCGTGATTGGAATCGGGTCCACGCCTGCGCGAGGCGCAAAGGTGATGCCGACATACTTCAGCCGTGGACTGCACCAGACTTCTCGACCCCGCGCTTACGAAAGCGGCGTGGCACTTTCTGAATTCGATAGACTGGGGTTTTGGAGACGTGATGGACAAGCCTCGCATCTTCCTCGGCTCATCAGGAAAACAAGCGAAGCTCCTGCAGGCACTGACACGCGGCCTCGAAGACATCGCGCACGTCGAACCGTGGACGACGTCGTTTAATCCCGGAACCACGACATTGGAGCGGCTCCTGGAGCTCACTCGTGAAGTCGATTTCGCCGCGTTCATTTTTGCGCGCGACGACTGGACAACCGCGAGTACGGCCGCAGCCGATTCCTCTGGATCCGGCCAGGCGTCTCCACGAGACAACGTCGTCTTCGAAGCCGGTCTCTTCGGTGCCGCCCTCGGCATGCGACGCACATTCATCCTGCATGCGAATGGCTCGAAGCTGCCCACTGATCTCCTCGGCCTGACCTGCGTGCGCTACGCAGATACGACTGCCGCCGAGATCAAACTCGTCAACGAGAAATTGCGGAAGGCGATCGAGAACGAAGGACGTGCCACACGCCTCGAGGGTGTGTGGTGGCAGTTTTCGCTCACGGCGCGCAGCACCGAAGAGCCCTCGGCGCTGAGCCTCTTGCGGATCTCGCGGGGACGCGACGGAGCGCTGGAACTCGCGGGCCGCTCGTGGCAGGAGGACGGCACGCTGTCAGCACGCTACTGGAGCGAAGCGGCGAAAGAGAAGAAGGATCCTCCGTGCGTCTTCTACTATTGGAAGGGCGAACGTCCCCGAGATCCAAACGCCCCGCAGCTCGAGGGGACGGGAGAAATCCGGCTCGAATCGGCCGAGCAAGCCACGGGCTTCTGGACAACTCGTTCCGACACGCAGCCGCAGGTTCACGCGCGGACGTCGGGTATTTATGTGCGTGGCACTCCGGAGGAACTGAACATACTGGACGGACGAGACGATCAGAAACGCGCCGAATTGATCGCCGAGCGGCTGGCAGACTGGAAGTCGAGGACAAACGCCTGAGCTCAGCCTTTCTCGCGTTCTTCGCGATACATCTTCCGAAATTCCTTCCCGTACTTCTTCACGGCCTTCCTGTACGCGTCTTTCGACACATAAGTCTCGTCAGGCGTTCGTGGCATGGGCACCCCTGGAAACCAGGACTTCGCGCCAATCGCCCGCGCGATGTGCTCTACCGGTGGCCCAGGAGCCCTGAAAGCAACGGCGGGCTCTGTTGGCGCGAAGCCATCGGGCACGACGCGCACGTAGCCGGCTTGAATTAAACGGCCGAACGCCAGTTCGAGTTCGTCCCGGCTGACGATGGCCGTGTTCAGACCATCGGCGACGGCAACGACGCGCCACAGCGGGACCGATTCAGCGTCATCGCTCGCATAGACCACTGCGGCGAGAATCCACGCGTCGTACCATTCGAAGTCAGGAGGCACGCGCGTCGCCGTCAACAACTGCCCGTTCGTTTCAGCACGAAGTTCTGCTCTATCTCGCTCGGTGCCGAAGTGTACGGGCAATTCGGCATCGTGATCTGGCATTGCGACCCCGGCGGTACGACATCCAACGTCGCCTCTGCCGGCACGTATCCTGCCTTAGTGGCGCGAACCGTGAACGTGCCCCAGTTGATGCGTCGGTCCGTCTTATAACTACCCGCCCCCGTTGTCGCAACGCCAACGCCAACATCAGGACCGGTAACAACCTCCACTTCGGCGCCCGCGACAGGACCTGAACACGGCGGGGCTTCACTGACCGTCCCGAACAGCAAGACGCGAACGCGATTGAGCACGAAGTCGAGTCTCGTGTCGCCAGTGATCGTCAGCGTACGCTGCGGCGTGTCGTATCCCCATTTGAACACGCGCACGTTGTAATTTCCCGCCGGCAGCGTCGGGATCCGGTAGACGCCGTCACCTTCATACGAGGTACCACCGCCGCGCGCGCCACTATCACTCTGCGCCTCGACGCCGGCGTCGTGGATCGAGTCGCCCCACTGCGTGGTGATCCGGCCAGACAGTGTCAGTCCCTTGCGTTCGAGCTGGACGTTGAGCGGGTGTTCGTCTGAACCACTTCGGTCCGCTGCAGATCGCGGTACTCCGAGGTCGTGAACCGCAACGTGAACGAGCCGGGCTCGAGGTCGGCCAGCTGATAGTTGCCGTTCTCAGCGATCGTGCTTCGTCCGGTGTTGACGCCTTCGACGATCTGCACCAGCACTTTCGGAATCGGCAATCCATTCTCCGCGGCGGACACCGTGCCGCTCACGACCACTCGCGATGGAGAGGGCGGACCAGGTGATGGCGGACCAGGAGATGGCGGAGGAATCGTTGACGGCCCGGTCTGCTCCAC
>JBKPRH010000456.1:0-6179 GCA_046765795.1 Acidobacteriota bacterium
CGCGAAGGGCTTGGCTGACGTTGACCTCGGTGGTGGCTCAACACTTGTCGCTTCGGAGGCCCCTGGTCTTGACAAAGATGGGCTTCGAGCGCTCGTCGATAAACATCGCGATCGAATCAAAAGCGGCGTTGTCGTGATCGCCTCTCCCGGCGACGGCAAGGTCTCGATCGTCGTCGGCGTCACGCCGGATCTCACCACGAAAGTCCCTGCCGGCCAGGTCGTGAAGCAACTCGCGCCAATCGTCGGTGGTGGCGGCGGCGGGCGGCCCGATTTCGCTGAAGCGGGTGGCAAGGACGCGTCAAAGATTGGCGAGATGCTGGCAGCGAGCAAGGGTGTTATTGAGAAGATGATGTCGGCTTAGCGGCAACTTTCACTGGCCTACGAGGAGCTCACTCATGAAGACTCTACGAATCCTGGCCATGGTTGCAGTACTCGGCATGGTCGTCAGCGCAAACGGGGTCCCAACGGTCGTCACCTATGTGCCCAACAGCAAGGTGACCGAGGTCATGACGAAGGGCGGCGAGATCGTCAACGACAAGGGACTTATCATCCTCGCCAATCGTCGCGGCGCTGGCGAAGTCGAAGTTCACGACAAGACCAATCACATCTTCATCATCGTCGAGGGCGAGGCGACGTTCGTGACCGGTGGCACTCTCGTCGGCGCCAAGAACACCGCGCCCGGACAGATTCGGGCCGCGAGCATGAATGGCGGACAGACGCACCAGCTGAAGAAGGGCGACGTCATCACCGTTCCCGCGAAGACACCGCACTGGTGGAAGGACGTCTCAACGAAGACGATCGCCTACTACGCGATTAATACCGAGCCATAGGCGTCGGCAATGCCTCGCGCGCTCCACGTGCTCGCCGCGATTGCACTGCTCGCCATCGCGACACTGAACGCCCAGCCGATCGATATCGGCCCACCCCCAGGACGTCTCATCGACGTCGGAGGCCGCAAACTGCACGTGAACTGTACCGGCGAGTCCAAGGGGACGGGCCCTACGGTGATCCTCGAGTCCGGAGCCAGTTCCTTCGCGATCGACTGGTCGCTCGTTCAACCGGCGATCGCGCGCAGCTATCGCGTCTGTTCCTACGATCGCGCGGGCTCCGGCTGGAGCGATCCACGTCCGGATGTCGAGACGCCAGCCCGGATCGTTGCTGACTTGCACGCCCTTCTCGCGGCGGCTGGCGAGAAGCCACCGTACGTGATGGTGGGCGCGTCGGCCGGCGGCCTGTACGTGCGCCTGTATCAATTGGATTATCCGAGTGAAGTCGTCGGTCTCGTGCTTGTCGATCCAGCCACTGAGGATCGGCTCTTCACCATGTATCAACAGCGCGCGGTGGCTATCGGATCGCTGACTGCCGAACAGCTCGCGTCGACGATGCCGAGCGCTCCTACTCCGATTCCGTCGCGCAAACCACAGACAGGCGAGCCGTTCGATCGGCTGCCGATGGACCTATATCAGTTGCGGATCAAAATCGATCAGCGGCTCATCGCGGCGATGCCAGCCATGGTCTCAGCGGAGATCGTGCGCGAAGCATCGGAGGGTCAGCGCGCGGGACTGGCGCGTCTTCTGGAGAGCCGTGGGCGTGCAGATAATCCGATGCGGAGCATCCCCGTGATCGTGCTCACGCGCGGCCGAAACATGACGCAAGGCATCGCTGAAAACCATGCAGGCCTGGCCCGTCTCTCGACCAATTCACGACATGAGGTGGTGCCGACGGCGGATCACGAGATTCACCTGTTCACACCCGCTGTGGTGATACAGGCGATTGAAGACGTGGCTGTGGCCGCCAGAGACCGGCAGCCACTCCGTGTTCGTCCGTGATGTGAGTTACTCGATCGGTTTCTCTGCGATGTGATCGAAGACAAGGACTGGCAGCGAACGCTTCTGCAGTTCGAGCTTCAATCCGAGCTGACGATCGAGCGCCTCGGGCAACGACAGCGCGCCGTTAGGCTCCGAGGCTGACAGCGCGCCGCCACCCGCAACCGGCCCGGCCTCTCCCCCACGGCCGGCGCCACCTTGCACGAGCCCGATCGGACTGAAGTTGACCGTGAACGTGTAGCCGCCCTCGAGCCCGGTCGCATCCAATGCCGGCACGCGTACGTAGCCGTTGGCGAGGCTTTGCAGCCGTTCCGCGAACTGCGCCATCGACATGTTCTGACAGGTGATCAGCCGCGACAGGATCGGATTGCGATTCCTCGGATCGGCGCTATTCGCAGCAGGCCCTTCCGAACAGCGCGTGCGGCTCGATGGATCGGCCTTTGTCAAACGAGGCCTCGGTGCGGAGAGCACGTAGCCGGACACCTCGCGATTCTCGACATGTGTCTTGATCTGGAAGCGCTCGGTCAAGAACGTCCGGAGCATCTGGCGCAGCGTGTCGATCTCGATGGGCGGCTGTTCGGTGTTCGTCGTCGACGCGAACGCCCTGGCCACGAGATCGAAACGCGCCGACTCCGTCCACTTGGGCGCGTCGATCAGTTCGTCACCCTGAATATCCCACGCGAGCGACAGCATCGTCCTCAGCGGCAGGCCGACCGCGTTGACCATGCCCGTTGGCTGAATCTGAGCCCGGGTGAGCTTCTGGTCTGGCGATGTCGGCTTGATGGTCGCCACCTCGAACTCCGGCGGTGGTGGCGGCGGCAGTGCCTTCGCGACATCCGGAGCATTCGCCGTCGGCTTGCGCTCAACGCTATCCACGACGAGCGCTGACGTCGGCATGTCCTTCAGCTCGAGCTTCAAGCCAAGCTGCTTTTCCATCGCGTCGAACAGCGTGATGCCGTCGCTTCCCGCTTGAGCCAGCAACGGACGCGGCGTAAAGCTGAATTCGAAGTCCCAGGCGCCCTGCAATCCGGTCTGATCGACGACGGGATTCGGCAGATACTGGCCCACCGCTCTTGGAAGCAGCTGCGCAAACGCCGCCATCGTCATTCCTCGGCAGATACCTGTCTGCTTCGGAATGACGCCGGGCTCAGGCTGCTGTGGCGGTGGAGCCGGCTGGCATCCTGGTGGCGCACCACCGGCGGCTTCCTTCATCTTGGGTTTCGCGCCGACGACAGTCATCGCATACGCCGTGAGTGGCCGCATGTCTTCGTGAACGGTGAGCTTGAATCGATCGGCGAGTAATGGCCGCAGCATCAACCTGGCGTTCGCCAACGACGTTCCAGAGGGGGCTTTGGCGATAACCGTGTAGCGATCCAACTCGAGCCAGCTCGGTCCGCCCATCACCTTCTCTGCGTCGACACCATACGCAATCCTGATCAGATCGACCATCGTCGCGTTATGCAGCTCGAAGCGATCGTCACGGATCGCATTGCCTGTCACACCGATGTTGATCTGGCGATCGCTGACGCGAACGTCTGCAATCTCAAAAGTGGGACGAGCTGGCGTGGACTGTCCGAAAGCGGGAATGGAGAAGAGAACGGCGGACGCACCGACGAGGAGAGCTTTCGAAATCATGCTCCCTTCGACGTGTGGCAGGCCTTGACGGTTCGATGAACTTTACGCCATAAACCCGCCCTGGACCTATTCTTTCGCATTCAGTCGCGTGCTCTGGCTCGCAACTGCCAACCAGCGACCACCACGGTTCACCCACACATCCACATAGCGGTAACGCACTTCGGTCGGCTTCCCATTGACGGGACCAACGAGGATCTGCGTGAACCACACGACTGCCGTGTTGCCGAAGGTCTTGACGATGAACTCGTCGAGGCGGGAGGAATCGACTTGCTGTCGATTGTCGGTGGCAAGGCTCAGCTCTTTGGCCTTGTCGCCGCGCGCGCCGTCGCCATACGTGGCGATGAATTCATCGGCGAGCAGCGTCTCAATGAACTTCGCATCGCCACGATGAAACGCGGCGTCCCAGAGTTGCTCAAGCTCGATCAGGACCTGCTGATCGGACTTGACCTCCTGGGCATTGGCGGCCGCGCCCATTGCGAGCAGCACGGCCACCACACCAAGAACCCGGAGTCGAGCCATGTAGTGATCCTAGACTTTCTTCGCGGTCAGCTCGTCGTAAGCCACCTGCAACTGCGGCTGGCCTTCATTCTCGGCAAACTTCGGCATGCCGGCCTTGACGATCTCCTCGGCCGACTTCCCTGCCTTGATGCCCTTCTGCACGTAGTCGAGCATGGCTGAGAAGTAATCGCGCAGCGCCAGCAGATCGCCTTTCGGTCCAGTCACCGGCGCGCCAACCTTCGAGTGGCCGAAGATGTAGATGGTGTCGGCGTTGTGATCTTTCACAACCTTCTCGAGCGAGACGAGCCAGTTGCGGATCGAGGCGCCCGCGGGACGATCAACGCGCGGGTGTCGCTGATGTGACATCAGGTCACCCATGTGGACGATGTTGGCCTTCTGAAAGAAGATCACGCCGTCGCCGCCCGTATGACCAGGGCCATAGTGGCGAGCCGAGACGACCTCACTTCCGAGGTCCACCTTCCAATCGGTTTTGTATGTCGTGTCGGCGTACGCCTGCTGATCCTCACTCTTAGCCGCTGCTGCCTGCTTGCGTTGAAGGCCGGGCGCGTTTTCCTGCGCGACGATCTTGACCACTGACGGTTGAAGCACCTTGTTGCCGCCGGTGTGATCCGGATGGTGATGCGTGTTGATCAGCAGGTCGATTTTGCGGCCGCCGGTCATCGGCTTGAAGCCATCGAGGAACATCTTCGAAGTGTCGGCGAACTGGCTATCGATGACCACGACAGCGTCGGGCCCGACGAGCCATCCCATCGTGCCGCCGCGGGCGGTAAACGTGCCGATGTTGCGGCGCAGCGACGCGAACATCGGAACGGTCGGCGGCTGCGGCGCGGCGGCCGGGGCCTGCTGCCCGAATAGCCGTCCGGGCACGAGCGCGCTGGCGGCCACAGCCAGCGACGATCTCAGGATGAACTCACGTCGGTTTGAATCCATGTGCGCTCCTCAGCGTCCGGCTAAAGCCGGACACTACATTTGAATAACAACCTTGCCGATGAACTGCCCGGAGGCGTGATGCGCAAACGCCTGCTTCGCCTCCTCGAACGGAAACACACGATCGATAACCGGCTTGACCCTGTTCACCGCAATCGCCCGGTTCATTTCCTCGAACATGTCGCGATCGCCGACGAAGATGCCATGCAGATTGCCGCCTTTGTACATCAACGGAAATGGACTCGTGTCGCCGTCGCGGCCAGCCACAAAGCCAATCAAGCAGACCTTGCCGCCGCGAGCCAGCGACTGCACCGATCGGGCGAACGTACCACCGCCGCCGACTTCGATCACGCAGTCTACTCCGCGGCCGGTCATGCGCAGCACCTCTTTCTCCCACTCCGGCGTGCGCGTGTAGTTGATGGCGTCGGAGGCGCCCATTGCCCGAAGCCGTTCAATTTTGTCGTCGCGAGATGATGTCGCCAACACGCGCGCGCCTGCCGCACGCGCCAGTTGCAACGCGAACACGGAAACGCCCCCTGTGCCGAGCACGAGCACGGTATCGCCGGCCCGGACTGGACGGCCGGCGCGGAAGAGCGCATGCCAGGCGGTCACGCCTGCGCATGGGAGACACGCGGCCTCTTCGTAGGTGAGCGCCTCGGGAATCGAGACGACTCCGTCTTCATAGAAGGTCGCATAGTCGGCCAGCGTGCCGTCGAGCGGCGAGCCGAGCGCAACCGGCGGCGCACCGGGTGGGCCATTCGGTGGATGCTGAAAGAAGCAGCCAGCGACACGATCGCCGACGCGCACGCGTGAGACGCCGGAGCCAACCGCCACGATATCGCCCGCAGCATCCGACAGCGGGATCAGATCGCGCGTATTGGGTCCGGTGAAATACGTGCCGTTGGCCACCAACTGGTCGCGATAGTTGAGCGACGCGGCCCGTATGCGCACGAGCACTTGCCCCGGGCCGGGAAGCGGATCGGGACAATCAGCCAGACGCAGATCACCAGCGCCTTTCGCGCCGGGAGGAACAACCCACGCGCGCACTAGACCGAGACCTCGCTCGGCTCATTCACATTGGGACGTTTCCGGAGCACACGGTTCCACCACATGATCACGCCTGTGACAAGCATCATCAACGGCACGAGACCCACGAAGGCCCACACCGCTTTGAGCACCGGCGCGTCGCGCCACCTGCCGAAGTGCAGCCGCGTGAGCCACATCAAGACGACATCACCGGGACGTTCGCCGAGGATCGCATCAGGATCGGAC
>JBKPRH010000457.1:0-14113 GCA_046765795.1 Acidobacteriota bacterium
ACCTCGATTTATACGGAACCGTGAGCTTTGGCAGCCACGTCGGCGCGCAGCTCGGATATCGCTCGCAGACTGCCGACTACCTCTTCGACGAAGACGCGGGCGATCTCGAGTTGAAGGGCTGGTACTTTGGTGGCCTGGTTCGCTTCTAGTCCTTGGGGACCAAGGACTAAGAACTAAGGACGACGACTCTCTTTCCGAGCAACCACCAACAACGAGCTGCCGATCGGCATCGGCACGTGTCTGACGAGCGCCGCTTCGGCGCTCACTAACATCGTCAACAGCAGATTGAGCGGTCCGATTGGCACGGTGATATCCGTGTCCGCGCGCACCGTTCGTCCGAACCGGCGCGTCATGCGCTGGACGAGGCGGACCGACGCCATCAACGGAAACAGCGACGCGAACAGGAACGAGACGCGTTCGGGACTAAGACCCGCCGATTCGACCAGACGTCGCGCGCTCGCCGGCGTGTAGCGACGCACTTCCTGCCACACCTCCGCGTGATCGCCGTGCAGCACGTCGAGCGCTGCGAGCGTGAGGATCACGACCCCACCCGGCTTGATGATGCGGGCCATCTCACGCACGGCGGCGACATCCGCGTCGACGCATTGCAATACATCGAACGACGTTGCGACGTCGAAGCTCGCAGATGCCAATGGAATGCGAGTGACATCACCGCGAAGTACGGTCAGTCCCGTCGCATGCGCCCGCGCTGGACCCGCCTCACTGAGATCGAACCCGACTGCCCTGCCGTGTGGACGGAGGAGTTGCAGATTGTGACCCGTCCCGCAGCCGCAATCGACGAGCCGAAGGCCAGGCCGTCCCTTGACGAGGTCGGCGATGACAGGAGCAATGAATTTGCGGAAGCCGCGAAACCAGAAGTGGGTCGCTTCGGCGCGACCCGTCAACTCGAGCAGATCGTCCATCGACTAGCGACTGGCGGTCAGGCGTGCATTCGGATCCAGGCGGCCTGCTCCGTACAGACGTCGGTAGTCCTCCGCGGTCCCGAGAATGCGCTTCACGTAATTCTGCGTTTCGGGGAAAGGAATGTTGTCGATGAACTCGTCGCTCGGAAGCCCCGGCGCCTCGGTGAGCCATTTCGCCACGCGATGTTCGCCCGCGTTGTATCCGGCAAGCGCGTAATGCACACCGCCGAATCGATCGACGAGATCCTTGAAGTACTGCGTGCCCAACCGGATGTTCATCTCCGGCTGTAAGAGCGACGCCGTCGAGAACGACCGCATCCCGAGCTTTCGCGCGTAGATGCGTCCGGTACTGGGCATCAGCTGCATCAAGCCGCGGGCGTTCGCTGACGAGCGAATCTCGGCGGTGAATGTCGACTCCTGCGCCATCAGCGCCGTGACGAGAAACGGATCGAGGCCGTGCATCTTGGAATACTTCTGAATCAACGGCCAGTAGTCGATCGGGAAGATGATTTGCAGTACGTCGGGCGGGAGGTCCTCCCCTCCTGCCGCGAGGAACTGCGGATACGCGCGTCGCATCAGCGTGATCGCGCCGCGAACAGCGTTGAAGCGCTCCTGCGCTCGAAGTCCGAGACCCTGTCGATTCCGAATCCACGCGGTCGTCGCCTGAAGCGGCGGCGAGTCGCCCCAGACACGCTGCGCGTATTGGACCTCACGCAGCGCTTCGTCATAGAGCTGCAGTGCGGTCAGCTCGCGTATCAATGCCTCGGTCGGTGGAACTTTCACTGTCGCGAGAGTGGTCGCGAGCGGTGCCGACGCGCTCGGGAGTACGGGTTGTCGTCGCGTGGTGAGCAGCGTCGCCGCCAGACGTCCGTAGTACGAGTTGCGGTAATCGGCGACGACGAGACGATAGCGCTCGTTCGCGGTCGTCGTGTCGTTCAGTTGATCGCGTGAACGGCCGGCCCAGTAGAGCCACGACGGACGATAGTCGGCGCGTGGAAAAGCCGCCGCTGCGGTCTCGAAGAACGTGATCGCTTCAGCGAAGCGCTGGCTGCGATACGCAGCCCATCCCGCCTTCCACGCGGCGCGCTCGGCATACCGATGCTTCGGGAATCTCTGCGCCAGCTCGCGGAACACCAGATCGGCCTCGTCATCCTCATCGACGACGAGATAGTGCGAGGCGAGTGAGTTCAGCGCTTCTGCGGCCCATTCACTGGTTGGAAAATCCTTGACCAGTTCGCGCGCTTCGCTGACAAAGGTTTTTCCATCACCCAGCTCACCGATGGCGCTGAGATAGAAGAACCGCGCTTCCGCTTCGAGCGCGTCGTGTTTCAGCAGCGGCTTCAGACTGTCGCGTGCCGCGCGATGGCGATCGAGGTAGTAGTCGCATTCGGCCATTCGCAGCGCGACGAGATCCTTGGTATCACCCTCGACGGATTTGGCGATCGCTTCGAAGCCGGCGCGCGCCTGAGCCCAGCGACGCGCTTCGAACAGACGCTGCGCGCGACGCTGTGCCCGCGTCACGAGATCTGCCGAGATATCGGACGAGGACTGCAGACGCTCGATGCCGCTTTGCGCATCAACGGCCTGCGCACTCAACGGGCTGTCGTAGTAAATGCGCCGGTACAGTTCAAGTGCGTGATCGCGATGGCCGACGGTTTCCTCGACGAGCGCCAGCGCGAGCCAAGCCTCTTCGGGCGCGGCGAGATCTTCACCAATCAGTGCGCGCAGGATCGTCTCGGCACGCGCCGGATCTTGACGCGCTACCGCGACCTCTGCGAGACGAAGCGGAATCGCCTCGCGCAGATATCCGTCGGGTCGCGACGTCATCATCGACGTGAAGAGCGTGTCTGCCTCGGAGAGTCGCGAGAGACCTGCGAGCGCAACGCCGGTGTAGTACCGCGAGTACGCGGCAAGCGGCCTCGTCGTGAGATCGAGTCCGTTCAGCAGCGACAATCCGGCAGCGTAATCTTCGGAGGCAACCGCCTGAACGCCTTTCGCGAATCGGGCAAGGGCGGCCGTATTGGCGCGTCCCTCACCTGCCGGTGCTCCAGGTCCATCCTGCACGAACCAGTACTGCGACACGTCGGAGGGCAGCGGCGCATGACGGGTTGCTGTGAGCTGCACGGCCGCCGCTTCGCGCGCGCGTGTGTCGTCGACTGTCTGCTGCGCGCCCAGACCGTGAAACGCAGCAACTGCACACGCCAGGATGAAGATGACCCTTTTCACTGAATGCTCCCTGAGGACTGACGGCTGACCGACGAGGATACGAGCCCGGTCGTCTTTCCCGTCATCAGCCCCGCAGCCTGCCGCACCGTCATGGCCTCGAGCACTCGACCGGCATGCCGGGCAAGCACATCGAGAAATGCAGGCCAATAGGGCTCTTCCGAAGTATCGGCAGGCGCGCCATCCGCATACAGCACAGCGACCACAGACCCAGCCACCGACACCGGCCAAGCAGCGGTCGAGCGCGGCTCATCTGTGCGAGCGAATTCCGGCACGCCGTTCTCCGCCCCGAGCGACACGCCCAGGCATGATCGCACGGCCTCAGCCATGGGACCGGACGTACTCACGTCGATGTCGAGCCTCGATGAGTCGGAGGGGGAACCAAAGCCGACCGTGCGCCAGGCGCGAAGCCTGTTTCCTTTGACGAGAAACACCGCGGCGCGGCCGGCTTCGCATCCAGCCCGGTTCGTAAGCGTGTCGAGCACGTCACCAAACGTCGCCGCCTCGTCCAATGCGCGCACCGCATCAGGCAGTCGCTTCGCCTGGGCGGCTCGCTCATCATTGTTACGGAGCTCGCTGGCTAAACGGTTTACTTCGAGACGCGTTTCTTCGGACTCTCGTCGCGACGTTTCGATATCGTGCAGTGTGGCTTCGACATCATCACGCATCACGTCGAGCTGCTTGCGAGCCTCGTCCAGCTCAACGGTCAATGATGCGATCTGTTCCCGAGCGGTCGAGGTGTCCGAACGCGCCTCGTCCAATTGCCGCTTGAGGGATTCGATCTCGAGACTCGCCTCAGCAGTGGCCTGCGCAGCGGCATCATTGGCAACCTGAGCAGTGGCCTCGCTCGCTGTTTTGATCAGCTCGTCGCGACAAGACCCAAGCTCGGACTCAAGCTGGCCTCGCACTGAATCGAGGAGCCGATTGAGCGTCTCAGAGATCCGATCGTCGAGCGCAGCCACGTCTCGGCGACATTATACGGGTTTCTCCCGTAAACTCCTCACCGAGAGAGGCTTGAGGCGCTCGGTCGTCTACCGGAAGATCTGATTGAGCCGGGCTTCGCTGGTGAGGCGCACCTGACTGACGCGCCATTGATTGCCGCGGAACTCCCAGACCTGAGAGATGGGCGAGATTCGCGGCGGCACGGCATTGTCGGACGAGCGTTCCGTCATAACCGCCGTTAGCACAGCCGTATCGGCCGCAATCTGTACGCTCACGCGATCGAGCGTGCGGTTGACGACGACGGTCGAGGGGAATCGCTCTTCGGTCCGACGCTCGTCGGTGACTTGCAGCCGGTCAGTCTGGAGCGTCGCCATGGTCGCTCGATCCTGACGATGATAGGCGTCGAGCCATTGACGGGATGCCGCGACCACCGCGGATGCCGGTGACGCAGGACCCGATGTTGGAAGCTCGGGTCGTGGTGTCGCCGCAGGCGGCACTGTCGTTTCAGCTCGAGCGGCCGGAGAGGGTCCGGGCTCGATCGGAGTTGGGATCGGCCGCGGCGGCGTGGCCGCGACAGGCTGCACCAGCGGCACCGGATTCGAGGCACTCGGCGGCGGCGCGCTCGGTGCAGGAGCATTGGGAGGCGCCGCTGCGATTGGCGTGGGCAGCGTTGCGGGTTTCTGCGTCTGAGTCGTCGCGGCCTGCGGAATGCTTGGAGCCGGTGGCGCCGATGATCCGCCTGCGTTCTGGATCTGACGATCCTTGCTCTCGACGACAAACTGACGCGTCACCACTTGCCCGTCACGACCGAGCGGAGCGGCCTGACCGCTATTCACCGATACGAACACCGCTCCCGCGTCGCCAACGCGCAACAACACACTCTGCTGCGCGTTGAGCCGCACGGTCTCACCTTGTGCAAGCATGCGGCCCGAATCCGATTCCCCATCTACCGTCGTACGCAGCCATGACGATCGACGCGCCTCAACAAGCAGCGAGAGCGCTGACGGCTTCGTCGTCGTATTCGCCACTGGAGTCGGCAGCGGTGCGGGAGCGGGCGAAGGTGTTGTCGGAGTTGTCGCGGCGGTCGAGACGGGGGCGGGCTTCGATGACGCACTCGCAGGCGCGGTCGATTGCGCGGCACTCTCCGTCGTTGCCGGCTTCTTGTCGGATCGCATCCACACGATCGTTCCAACGAGGACCGCAATACCGGCCACACCAAACAACCCGACAAACATCCGTGCGCGTCGTGATGAGGGCACCGGCACGGCGTCGCTGGGAAACGGCGAGGACAGCAACGTTCGCGGTGCGGTCGTCGACATCGCGGGTGGATGTAATGGCGATGTCGACGACATCGCGGGTGGATGTAATGGCGATGTCGACGATATCGACGGTGCGTGGAACTGCGATGTCGACGATATCGACGACGTGTGCGACGACGCAGAGGCGTGCGAGGTCGCGGGCGTGAGCGAGGACGCAGGCCCGTGCGGCGGCACGGCCGTAATCGTGTTCGGCTCAACTAACGTGTTCGGCTCAACGACAAGCGTGTCTTCAGAGAACGCGCTCGGGAGTTCGGGTGGAGGCGGCAGCTTCGGCGGTTTTGCCAATGCCTGAAAGGGCACCGTACGCGCGTCCTCGTCGAGCGCATCCATGTCGGCGCGCGCTTCGTCGAGCATGCCCTTGACGGCGTCTTGATGCGAGAAGATCGCATCTGCGAAATCCGGCTTCTCGAGCCCCCCATCGGTATCGCCTGCTCTGCCGAGCAGCCCGGTCGAATCTGGTCGGTTGCTCGCTTCACCGAGCGCAGCCTGCACCTGCGCCGAGAGCACGAGCAGCTCGCGTCGCGCCTCCATGACGATTTGCCGTACGTCACGGCGCGCCGCCGTGACAATCTCCATCGCCTCACGCTCAGCCGACCCGCGAACCTCGTCTCGCAACCGAGCCAGCTCGTCCGCCTGGGCGATCCATGCGTCGCGGCGGACGCGGTACTGCTCGATGAGATCGGGAACCGGTGTTCCAGCAGGCGTATTCGGCTTCAACTCGTTCGAATCAGACATCTAGGGGTATGACCTTCGTGGATAACGAACGCCCGGGGTGGCGGCGGTTTGCACAAACAATTGTGTGATTGTGCCCCCGGCAGGTGCCCCAAGTCGAGTGGCAACCAAGGAAATCTGAGCGGTTGACCCAGCGCGACTTGGAGCGTATAAGGAGTCCGCCCACAAATTTGTCAAAGATTTGTCTTCGGGGCGTAAAGCGGGTCAGTCGTGCGGTTTGGAGGTAGTTGGGTTCATTGATACGCGAGCGCGGGTTAAAGGGGGACTCATGCGACAAAAGGTATTCCTGATCCTGCTGGGGCTCGGACTGATGCTTGCCCCGCAGATGGCAAGCGCCCAGTCATCCATCACAGGTGTTGTTCGAGACACATCCGGGGCCGTGCTTCCCGGCGTCACCGTGGAAGCGTCGAGCGATGTGCTCATCGAGAAAGTGCGCACAGCCGTGACCGACGGCAATGGCTTGTATCGCATCGTTGACCTTCGTCCGGGCAAGTACGACGTCACGTTCACGCTGACCGGCTTCGCCACATACAAGCGCGAAGGGCTGGAGCTCTCCTCTGAGTTCAACGCGACGGTGAACGCAGACCTTCGCGTCGGCGCACTCGAAGAGACGATCACCGTGACGGGCGAGAGTCCGATCGTTGACGTGACGAGCGCTCGGCGACAGCGCACGCTCGACAGCGATCTCGTGCAATCGCTGCCAACGGCCAAAGGCTATGCAGGCCTCATGGTGCTCATTCCGTCGATGGTGCAGAGCGGCGGCGGCGTGCCGAACGTCCAGCTCAGTCCTGGCATGGTGGTGTTCGGTGGGCGCGGCGGCCGCGGCAATGAAGGACGCGCGCAGGTCGATGGGCTGAACACCGGTGCCTCGCTCAACGGCGGCGGCGTGTCCGGTTATCGTCAGGACGTCGAGAACGCGCAGGAGATCGCATTTACCACCGCCGGCGGACTCGGTGAGACCGAAGTCGGTGGACCGACGATCAACATCGTCCCGCGAACTGGCGGCAACACCTTCCGGTCGCACTTCTTCTTCACCGGCCTTCGCGGCGGGATGCAGGCGAGCAACTTCTCCGAGGAGCTGCAGGCCGCGGGGCTCCGCACGCCAGCGAAGACGAACTACATCTACGACACCAGCTACTCGCTTGGCGGCCCGATCAAGAAGGACAAGATCTGGTTCTACTTCCTCGGCTACTACCGCGGCAGCGAGAACACGATCCCCGGAATGTTCTATAACCAGAACGAGTGGGACCCGACGAAGTGGAGCTACGTGCCGGACACCAACCGTCCTGCGCTGTCAGGTGGTCGCGGTCCGCTGCAGCCGGCGCTCCGTCTCACCTTCCAACTGTCGCAGCGCGACAAGTTGAACCTGTTCTGGGACGAACAGATCAGCAACAACAGTCTCGGCGCCGGTTCGGCGACGAATGCGCCCGAGACCGGTGGCCGCAATCACGGCTGGCAGCGCGTGCAGCAGGTGAAGTGGACATCAACTCGCACGAACAAGTTGCTGCTCGATGCCGGGCTCGGCACGTACCTGTCGAACTGGAATACCCGTGAACGCTACGCCGAAGACTCACCGCTCTCTGTCGACGCGCGGCGCAATCTGATTCAGGTGAACGAGCAGTGCGCCGCCACGCAGCCTCGCGATGCGTTCGGCCGCGGCGGCAGCTGCGCTGAGAACGGTGGGATCGCAGGTCTCAATTATCGTAATCAGGCGTTCTGGAACGCCGACTGGATCGGCGCGCACACCTGGAACGCGGCAGCCACCTATGTCAGTGGCGCGAACAGCATCAAGATCGGGTACCAGGGTGCGTATCACGCCGACAATCGCAATCAGGAAGGCGGCACCAACGATCTGACGTATCGCTTCAACAACGGCATTCCGAACCAGTTGACGCAGCGGCTCGAGGCCTATCGCACCTACTCGCGCGTGCGGTACAACGCGCTGTTCGTGCAGGATCAGCTGACGCGCGGACGGCTCACAATGACGGGTGCGTTGCGGTACGACCACTCGTGGAGCTACTACCCCGAGCAGTCGATTGGCGGACCGGGCGTGCGGTTCCTGCCCGTGCAGTTCACGTGGGACGAGACGAAGGGTGTGATCGGCTACAACGACATCACACCGCGCATGGGTGTGGCCTACGATCTGTTCGGCACTGGGAAGACAGCGCTCAAGTTCAATGCCGGCAAGTATCTCGAAGCGGCAGTCAACGGCAACGGCAACTACTCGGCGCTGCTGCCCAGCTCGCGTATCGATCTCACGCAGAACCGGGCATGGACCGACACGAACGGCAACTACATTCCTGACTGCGATCTACTGAGCGGCGCAGCGCAGAGCCCGGCGACGACCGGCTCAATCGATACCTGTGGCGCGTGGCAAAACCCGAATTTCGGCAGAGCCGTGGATGCCAACGGCAACCCGATCTACAGCCTTGGATACGCGGAGAAGATCCTCAAGGGTTGGGGCACGCGGCCATCGGATTGGCAGATCGGCGTGACGCTGCAGCAGGAGATCCTGCCCCGCGTCTCAGTCGAAGTGGGTTACACGCGTCGTTGGCTGCAGAACTTCACGGTCACCGACAATCTGAACGTGAGCCCGGCCGACTTCGATCAGTTCAGTCTGGTTGCTCCGTCCGATTCTCGCCTGCCCGGCGGTGGCGGATACACGATCAGCGGGCTGTACAACGTGAAGCAGGACAAGTTCTCGGTGCCCGTCAACAATCTGCGGACGTACGCCCCCGACTACGGGACCATTACGCAGGTCTACAACGGGTTCGACGTGAACATCAACGCGCGGATGCGGAACGGGATCCAGGTCCAGGCTGGCACGACCACTGGGCAACGCGTCTCCGATTACTGCGAGGTGCGGGGACTGATTCCCGAGCAGACCGGCGGGTTCTCTACCGGCAGCGAACTGGCTGCCTACAGCCCGCTGAATCCGTTCTGTCACGTAGAGCCGGGCATCACCACTCGGTTCACGAGCGCGGGCAGCTACGTGATCCCGAAGGTCGATGTCATGCTGTCGGGCACGTTCCAGAGCTCGCCGGCAGAACCACTGCAGGCAAACTGGACGGTGTCGAATGCCATCGTGCAGCAGACGCTCGGTCGTCCGCTCGCCGGCGGCGCGCCGAACATCACGGTCAATCTGCTGGCTCCGGATCAGATGCGGGGACCGCGCGTGAATCAGCTCGATCTGCGCGTCGGCAAGGTCCTGCGCTTCGCGTCACAGCGCGCGACGGTCTCAGTGGACATGTTCAACGCCCTCAACGCGGATACGGTGCTGACCTACAACCAGGCGTTCACGCCTGGCGGCGCGTGGCTCGTCCCGACCACCGTACTGACGGCGCGCACGGCCAAGATCACCGTGCAGTACGACTTCTAGTCGTTCGTAACGTTCGTAACGTTCGAATCGTTCGGGCCGTTCGGATCGTTCTTCGTGAACGATTCGAACGACTCGAACGCACGAACGATTCGAACCTCCTACGTGCCGGCGTCGACCTGAACTTCTGTCGACACCCGCCGCACGCCCTTCACCGAAGACGCGACCTGCACAGCCTCGAGATGCGATTCGAGCGACTTCGCTTTTCCTGACAGCAGCACCACGCCTTTATTGACCGACGCGACGGAGATCCCGCTGTCCTTTACTTTTGCGTTGGCCTTGAACGCGCCCTGCACGGCGTCTTTGACATCGGCATCGCTGCGATCGACCACTTCCCGCTTTGAGCTGGGAACGATCTGCAGCAAGTTCTTCACGCTCTTGACACCGTCGATCTTCGCCGCCACCTGCTCGGCCTTCGACTTCTCGCCTTCGGTCGCGACCTTGCCGTGCAGCGTCACCACCCCGTTGACGGTATCGACGTTGAGATCCGCCGCGCTCACATGGTCGGTGGTCATCAGCGCGATCTTCGTCTTCATGGTGATCCAGGTATCAGGTGTGTCGGCGGCCATGGCCGGCGCACCGCTGAGGCACACGCCAAGCGCAAGCGCAGCGGCGACAAGATGGAAGTGTCTAATACGTCCTATGGTCATGTGATGGCTCCTCCACCATTCCATGACAAGACGCTGCAACGAGGGTGCCTTCTTATCTGCGAACTCGTCGCAGCTCGTCTTCAGACGTACGACTTGCCGCTGCGGCCGGCGAGGTTGGCAACAGTCGCCACGAGCTCGGTGGGATCCACGGGCTTGGTGAGATGGGTCTGGAAACCCGCGAGCAGTGCACGCCGTCGGTCGGCCACGCGTGCGAGCGCGGTGAGCGCTGCGGCAGGCACCGATGACATCGGCGCTTGCATCTGCCGAACGCGCTTCATGAAGTCGTAGCCGTCCTGCTCCGGCATCGCCACGTCGCTGACGATCACATCAGGGACGAGGCCATCCTGAATCGTTTGCAGAGCGGCCTCTGCCGTGTCGCATGCCGAGACGCGTGCGCCTGCATCCTCGAGCAGACGCTGCACGAGATCGCGGGCATCGGCTTCGTCATCCACCACCATCACGACCACGTTGTCGAGCAGCGGTTTCGATCGAGACGACGCATCTGCGAGTTCGGTCGGGCGGTCCTGCAGCGTGCGATGCAGCGGCAGCCTGACGGTGAACATGGCGCCGCGCCCCGGACCCGCGCTCGATGCCTCGACCGATCCACCGTGCATCTCGGCGAGGTTCTTGACGATCGCAAGACCGAGCCCGAGGCCACCGTGCCGGCGCGTGGACGAGGAATCTCCCTGCAGGAACCGCTCGAAAATGTGCGGCAGCAGGTCCGGCGCGATCCCCTGGCCATCGTCACTGACCTCGATCTCCGCGCAGTCGGCCACGGTGTGCAGCGCGATTTTCACGATGCCGTCACGACCAGTGAATTTGATGGCATTGCTCACCAGATTCCACACGACCTGCTGGAGCCGCGCGCGATCGCCGTTCACGCTGGGATCGGTGTCGTAGACGGTTGTGAGATGTACACCCTTGGCATCGGCCGCGGTCCGCGCCGAGGCGATGACGTCGTCAATCACCGACACGAGGTTGACGGCGCTGGCCTCGAGCGGCAGCGTGCCCGACACGATACGACTGACGTCGAGCAGATCGTCAATCATCTGCGCCTGACGCCGTGAATTGCGATCGATGACGTCGATCGCCTTGCGTAACGTCTCGCGGGTCTGATCCTGCTTCAACACGCCGACCCACCCGACGATCGAGTTGAGCGGCGTGCGCAGTTCGTGCGACAGCGTTGCGAGGAACTCGTCCTTCATCTGCGTCGCGTGCTCGGCGTCCGCGCGCGCCTGACGTTCGCGTTCGAGCAACTGATTGCGCTCTTCGTCGGCACCTTTCTGCTCGGTGATGTCACGCGAAATCGACAACAGCCGCGTGACGTAGCCACTGTCGTCGCGAATCGGCGTGACCAGTACGTCCCACCACTTTGGGGTTCCGCGCGCCGTGGCACAGAAGGCCTGGAAGCGACCTTCACCGCCCTTCACTGCGTCGTTGAGCGCAGCGCTCGCGTCGGCGCTCTGGCTCCAGACCTCGACCCACGGCCGCCGGCTGAATTCCGCCTCGTCCTCGATCTCCAGCAGTCGCGCACCCGCGCGATTCATTGAGATGAGCCGCCCGTCTGGCTCGAGAATCTGAATGCAATCACCGGACGTGTCGAGGATGCTTCGATTGATCCGCTCGCTGCGCGATAACTCCTGCGTCGCCGACAGCATCGAGTTCTCAGCGCGGAGACGTCCCGCCATCTCGCGCTCGAAGGCTTCGCGGCGGCGCTTCAAGCTATGCTCGACCGCCGCTGACACCAGTCCCAGTGTGCCCGCCAGCAGAAAGCTCGCGATCGCAAACACGAGTGACACGCGTCTCGCCAGCCGAGCTTCCTCGTCTCGCCGATCGAGCACGGCCTGCTCGGCCGTCTTCATGTCGGCCGCGACGAGCCTGATGCGATCCATGCGTTGATCGATGGCATCAGAGCGAATCCGGCTGATGGCGTCGGCCGTGCGTCCCGCCTGATGTGATTCGACGGCAGACTGCAGTTGAGCGAGTCGTTCACGGCTCAGGGCACCGAGCTGCTCAACGCGGGCACGCTGGCCTGGATCGTTGGCTTCCAGCGTCGCGAGTGCCGCGGTCGCCGCCGCCACTCTCGGCCGCGCCTCGGCGTATGGCTCGAGAAGAGAGGCACGGCCAGTCAGGAGAAACTCGCGCGCACTCGTCTCGGCGTCGAGGAGACTCGTGACGAGCTCATCTATCCCACCGATTGCTTTATGCGAGCGATCGATCTGTGCGGAGGCTGATGAGAAACGAATGTACTGATGTACGGCAAGCCCGCCGGATACAAGCAGCAGGACAATGACTACCAGAAACACTCCACGCCAGCTCGGAACGCGCTGGACGTCGGGTTTTGCAGGACGAACTTCGTTCATGCGGCGCGGGAAGGCACACTAGTCCATCGTCGACGCAAATCCACTGCCACGATGTCGTTAGAACGACACCGACTCAGGCAACGCCTGAGTCGGTGATTCCGCATTCCTTGATCTTGTTCAGGAGTGTTTTGTAGCTGACGCTGAGATACTCAGCCGTCTTCCGTCGATTCCATCGGAAACGGACGAGCGCCTGCTCAATCGCTTCACGCTCGGCACGCATCGCGGCCGTTCGCGCCAGGGTCTGCAGGTTGATGCCGTCAGCATCGCTGTCGAGACCCTCGATCGCGCTGCCTGACATGGCAACCGCCGCCATCGGTTCTGCGGCCGACTCGCCGGCCGGCTGTCCCACTCCCGCGTACGCCGGCTCGGGGACCGGCGCTGGAACGGGTGCCGGCGCCGGCGGGGCGGGCGCGTGCGACGCCACGGCCATTTCCTTCGCGTGTGCGAGCTCGGAGAGCACGAGGCTCTCGTCCTGCAGCACCACGAACCGCTTCATCATGTTCTCGAGCTCGCGAATGTTGCCCGGCCACGAGTAGTCGAGAATCGCATCGAGCAGCACCTGGCTCGGCCGCAGCTGCGGACGACGATACACGCGCGCGTACTTGGCGAGGAAGAACTCGACGAGCGAGATGATCTCTTCACGCCGATCGCGCAGTGCCGGGACGCGCAGCTCGATGACCTGCAGACGGTAATAGAGGTCTTCGCGGAAGTTCCCCGCGCGCATCATCGCCTCGAGATTGCGGTTGGTGGCCGCAAGCACACGGACGTTGGCATCGATCGGGCGGTTGCTGCCGAGACGCGTGAACTGCCGATCCTGCAGGACGTGAAGGATCTTCGCTTGGAGTGCCGGCGGCATTTCACCGATTTCGTCGAGCATCACGGTGCCGTGCTGCGCGAACTCGAACTTGCCGACGCGCGTCGTGCCGGCGCCCGTGAACGCGCCGCGTTCGTGTCCGAACAACTCGCTCTCGAGCAAGTCAGCGGGCAGCGCCGCACAGTTCACTTTGACAAACGGTTTCGATCGCCGATCCGATCGGCGATGCAACTCGCGCGCGACGACGTCCTTGCCGACGCCGCTTTCGCCACGAATGAGTACATCCACATCGCTGTCCGCGATGCGTTCGACCATATCCATCACCGGTCGCATCGCCACCGATGGACGCCAACACAATTGCGCGCCATCCGGATCTTCCGGCATCTGCGCGCCGAGGCGCTGCACTTCGGCGCTCAGCGATTCACGCTCGAGCGCGTTGCGGATCGCCGCCTCGAGCGCCATCTCGCCGAGGCCTTCCGGATCGCCCGGTTTGAGTACGTAGTCCGCGGCACCAAGGCGAACGGCCTCGATGATCGTCGAGGGCGCCTGACGCCCGGACAACATGATGACCTGCGCAGTTGGATGCGCACTGCGTATCGCGCGCAGTGTCTCGAGACCATCCAGGTCCGGCATCGTGACATCGAGCAGAATCACGTGCGGGGCAAGTCCACCACGCAATGCCTCGAGAAGCTCGCCGCCGCGATGAAAGACGTCCACGGCATAGCCGCGCGTTTTCAGCAGCGTCTGCAGGAAGTCGGTAAAGGCGGGATC
>JBKPRH010000458.1:0-8377 GCA_046765795.1 Acidobacteriota bacterium
ACTCCCGAATGCCGCCGCATTCAACTCGGCCGCCATCAGTTGCTGAAGCAACTGCATCTTCGCCTGATTGAGTGCCGACCGCTTGTCTCCTTTGCTCGTTTTGGAGACATCGGACCAGAAGGCGCCCATGACTTGATTGAACGTGAGCGGGTTGCTGAGCGGGCCGGAGCTACAGAACGACAGATTTCCAAGAACTGCGGCGACGCCCGGGAAGTTGTGACCGAACCCGGGCTGACCCGTCCAAGCGAGTATCGCCAAGCGTGCGTGCGTGGCCCAGAAGCCCTGTGTCCGCGTGGCACCGGTTCCGGTATTTTCAAACGTGCACTCCACCGTGTCGCCTTTTTTCAGCGCAATGGCGACAGTCGCCGTGTTCAAGTCGCCCACGCCCGTACTGCCGCCACTGCCGGTCACTACGCACGCGTATGGCGTGTCGGGATCGGTGCTGCCGCCAATGCCGGTCAGCGTCCAACTCAACTGCGTCAACAACTCTGTCGCAGTGTAGCTACCTGTCGGAAGTAATCGGCTGTACCGGTTGGTGTTATTCGTAGTCGCGCCCGTCAGCTGAAAGCCGCCGTTGTAGGTCTCGCCCGTGTTCGTGAAGCTAAACGTACCCTGTGCCGGGGTGGCCTTCTTGATGATGATGATCGTCCCTTTGTCACGGGTGATCGAGTTACCGACCGTGATGGAGAAGGTGCCGCCCTTCGTGCTTATCGTCACCGACGCTGGCGAATAGGTGATGGTGCCCCACGTGTAATTCGGAATCGCTGTCGGTGCGACCTCTGTCACCGAGCAGCTGTTCCCGGTGGGAATGTTGTTCACCGTGGCCGGACTGCCCGGCGCCACACTCACCTGACCTGTGTAGGCTCCGCCGCAGTTGTAGTTCACGGTGAAGCTGGCCGGCACGCTCGCACCGTCAGGGTTGCTGAGAGTCTTGAGAATCTGCAACGACCCGCGGTCACGCGTGATCGAGTTGTTCACCGTGATCTCAAACGTTTGATCCTTGGTGCTGATCTGAATGGTGGCTGGTGAGTAGCTGACCGCGCCCCACGTGTATCCCGAAATCGGCGCAGGCGTCGTTTCGACCACCGAACAGGTGTTTCCCGTCGGGATGCCGTTCACCGTCTGCGTGCCGTTGTTGGCCACACTGAACGTCCCGGTGTACCCAGTGCCGCAGTCATACGTGCCCGTGAACGCCGACGGCAACGTCGCTCCATCCGGATTGCTCGTGCTCTTCTTGATCCGGAAGTTCCCCCGGTCGCGCGTGATCGAGTTGTTCACTGTGATCTCAAACGTTTGATCCTTGGTGCTGATCTGAATGGTGGCTGGCGAATAGCTGACCGCGCCCCACGTGTATCCCGAAATCGGCGCTGGCGTCGTTTCGACCACCGAACAGGTGTTCCCCGTCGGAATGCCGTTCACCGTCTGCGTGGCGCCGTCGGCCACACTGAACGTGCCGGTGAAGCCCGTCCCGCAGTCATACGTGCCGGTGAAGGCCGATGGCAACGTCGCTCCGTCCGGATTGCTCGTGCTCTTCTTGATCCGGAAGTTGCCCGTGTCACGGGTCAGCGTGTTGGTGGTGGTCACCTCCACCGTGGTGTCCTTGGTTGTGATGGTGACGGTCGCCGACGGGCTGAACGACGGTGTCCCGAACGTGTAGCCAGTCGGGGCCGAGGGCACCGTCTCACTGACCGTGCACGAGGTCCCCGTCGGAATGCCACTGATCGTCTGCGAATTCCCCGAGCTGATCGTCACGCTGCCATCGTGGTCCGTACCGTCGCAGTCATAGTCGATCGTGAACGGCCCCGTGTAGCCCGCGGGCCCACCCGTCAATGCCTTCGACAACTTCAGACTGCCTGTGTCTCGCGTGTTGGTGAACGTGCAGGTCGTCGTCTGATTCGCGACAACGACAATGGCACTAATGGTTCCTGCAGCGACATCACCGGGTGTTCTCGTGCACGTTGAAGACGTCAATGTCCATCCCTGGACCGCGTCCTCAGCGACCGAGTAACTGCTGCCCGGAGTCAGCGAACCTACCGTGTCAGTGTTTCCGTCGGTTAGCGAGAACGGCGACGTACCAAAGTTGCGTGTGAAGCCAAACGACTGCGTGCTGCCTGCAGGCACGGTCACCTTCTTGACCACGATGCTGCCAGTCTGCTGCGAGTTGGTGAACGTGCAGGTGATGAACTCTCCTTCTTTGGGCGTTATCGTGGCGGTGCGTGTCTGTAAGTTCTCGTCGCTAGTGCTCGTCCCCGCACCGCCACTCGTATGCGTGCAGGAGAGGTTCGTCAGCGAAAAATTCGGAGACGGGTCGCCTTCAGTGATCGTCCGCTCATCGGTGCTCTGCAGGTAATACACCTTGCTCGCCGGTGTCTGGCCGTCCGGGGGTGTCAACGAGAAGCTCGGATTCGTCGACGAGTTTCCCGTTGCTGTCTCCGCAAATTGCCCTGTTGTCGTGTAATTGAACTGGGTATTCGGTGTTGCATTATCAGGATTCGTCTCCTTGACAATGGTCAGCTTCCCAGGGAAGAAGACGGCGCCCGACTGCAGTGAGCGGTCCTGGTTCCCTCCGCTGCCATCGAGATCGGTTAAACGTGTGTGGTAGGGGGAGCCCGTGATGGAGACCGCTGAATTGTTCGTGCCCCAGTCCGGACGCGTGGCAATGTGACCACCCCAGGCAAGAACAGGATTCGGTACCAACGCAGTAAATGTGACGGTGATATGGGTAGGAACGTCATTCCCGTTCCCCGTGGCAGGAGTAGTGATCGCTGTTATCGTCCCGCCCCACAGACTCATGTAGCCGGTGTAGGGAGAACTCAGAGGATCACTGTCATCGGATGTTCCGGTGGTCCCGTCGAGTCCGGGGAACAAACCGCCGAGATTGGGATCGCGCGGGATTTCCAACTGATTTGGGGAGCCGCTGCAGCCGCCTACACCGGAACAGGGATCCGCATCAATTTCGGTCCTATTGTAGGTAGTGATGTAGTCGAGCGCGTGTTTGCTCTGCTGAAAGGTGTCCCATTCGATTGTCACGGTGTGAGAGGTGTTCGCTACCAGGCCGTTTAGTCTGAGCCTATAGACGATGGAGTCCCCCTCCAAGTAACTCGAATTCTGCGAACCGGCGTTGCCGTTCACCCACCCAGTTCCATTTTCGGTATTCGGATCAGCACCAGAGTCGAGGCACTGAACCGGCGACGCGGCGGTCCCGTTTCGGCACTGATCGAGGTCGGCGGATGCATTCGGCTGAGGGTCATCTGTGAATGTGGTCTCAGCATGACGGAGAGAGGTGACTCCGTCTGCGGTCAGCCGCATCGTTGCGCCAACTGAGTCGTCGAGAGGAACCAGCCATGTTGCGGTAAACGCCCCATTCGTGACCGGGACGCGCCAGGGCTCGTGGCCTTCGCCACCCTCAACCGCACCGGTTATATGCGTGACCTGGAGAATGACTTCATTGTCCCCGTCGAAGCCGCTGCCGCTAATCCGTACGATGTCGTATGGACGATAGTCGGGCAAATTGGTCGTAACAGACGGTCCCGTAGGTGAAGGCGTCGTCTGCTGCTCCGGTTGCTGCGCGCGTACCAACAACGCGACGCGCTCCATAGAACTGCTCGTCTTGGATCCAAGCGACGAGACCCATCGCTGCGTCGCATTCCACGACGCGCCGAGACTGGTGGCAGCTGCCTGCAGCGGCTTCGTTTCCAAAGCCAACGCGGCAAAGATTGAAGTGACGACAACCGTCAGGACGGCATATCGGCGGGCCATGAACGCTCCTCTTCCTCGATGGAATTTCCGGAACGTGCAGCTTTGCTCGGCTTGCCAAGCTGGGCAATGGCACGGAAGGTCAGGGAAAATCTGTAAGAGAACGGGACCTAGGTGGGGGGTCGAACACCACTTAAGTGGTGTTGAGAGTCCTTAGTGTTAGTTCGACTCGCGCTCTGGTTCGATGAGGCCATTGTGCAGCGCAAAGAGCGCGAGTTCGAGCCGCGTCGACACGCCCGTCTTGTCGAAGATGCTGCTCAAGTGATGCTTCACGGTGTCCTCACGCAGCGAGCACCGCTTGGCGATGTCCTTGTTCGACAGGCCATCGGCGACGAGAGCGACGAGCTCGAGCTCGCGAGGAGTTAAACCGAATGGGCGCTTACCGCTATCGCGCGTCTCGCGACGGCCCATCGCCTGCACCAGATCGGCGACCACCTCGCGGCCGACCCAGTACTCCCCGCCGTGCACCGCGCGAATCGCCTTCACCAGCAACTCGATCGCCGACTCCTTCGCCACAATGCCACGCACACCGAGCTTCAACATGCGTGGAACTTCGGCGCGCTGAACGGCGGCACTGAGTAGGATCACACGAGTGCCGATGCGTGCTTCGTGTAACTGACGCGCAACGTCCAGTCCTGACAGTCCCGGCATGGCGACGTCGAGCAGCAGGATATCGGGCATGAGCTGCTGCGTCATCGCCAGTGCACCAGCGCCATCGCGCGCCTCGCCGACGACGGTCACATCGTCGTTATCCTCGAGGAGCCGACGGAGCGCCTGCCGAAACATGGTGTGGTCGTCGGCGAGAAGAATCCGGATTCCGGCGGCCGGAGCCGGATCAGGCGACGGCATAACCGGTCGCCGTCGGAATGCGAATCTCGAGCCGCGCACCGGACGAACGCGACTCGACGGTCAGGTCGCCGCCGAGTGCGCGGACCCGTTCCATGATCACGCGCGGCCCCTGCAGCGCTCGCTGGAGCTCGTCGAGCGTCAGGCGGCCTTCGAACGGAAATCCTCTGCCATCGTCGGCGATCTCCATCACGCAGGAACCCGCGTGTGCCTTCACGCACACGTGAACCGAGCGCGCGCAGCTGTGTCGACGGATATTGGCCAGCGCTTCCTGAATGACTCGGAGCAACTCGACACACATCGATGGCGTGAATGCCACCGCATCGAGTGAGGCGTCGAGCGTCGCGGTGATCCCGGCCTCACGCTCGAAGCGTTCGACGATGTTCGCGAGGTACGTGGACAGCCGTGAAGGCTCAAGATCCGCGGGATGCAGGTGCTCGGTTAACCGCCGCAGCGACACGACCTGGTCGTGAATCTCTTTTTGAATCCCCGCAAGGGCGTCGTGGGCGGGTCCCGCGATCCCGGCGCGGCGACCGAGCATGTGGAGTCGTATCTCGAGACCGAGCAGCGACTGGATGACGCCGTCGTGCAATTCGCGAGCGAGAAGGGCGCGCTCCTCGGCCCGCACTTGCATTCGCAACACGCGGTTCTCGTGTTTGGCGAGCATGACAGGACCAATCTGCCGTGCCAGACCCGCGACCGACGAGACCATCGTTTCCCTGTCGCCTTTCGTCGGGTTGAGCAGCAGGAAGCGCCCGGTCCAGTCGCCGACAGGAGGAATCTCCACCGAAATCAGGCTGGTCAGGTCACGACTGGTGGCAACGGCACCCGCGTGCTGAATCAAATCCGGCGGCGGCTCGATGTGACCTGTTCCCTGAACCCACAGACGCCAGGTGCGCTTCTTCGAGCCGTTGCCTTCGCGGGTCAACATCCAGTCACCCGGCGGGCCCGCAAAGTAGCCGGCCATCGCTGACGGCGGCGGCTCTGAGTACCGTCGCGGGCCATCCGAGGTCTCGCCTGACTGATTGCAGACCCACAGGAATCCTCGCGAACCGGTCACGTCTCGGACGGCCCAGAAGGCATCAGTGGATCCGTAGAGACGCGCCAATGCCGGACCGGTGGTCCGCAGAACGGCAGTTAACCCACCGCGCTCGCGCAATTGACGAAGGATGCGATCAGCGATCGAAGGTGCTGTCGCCGGGAGAAGTCCGTGATCGTCGTCTTTCATGCCGCTAGCGGATCGCTCGAAACCAAACCCTCAAGCTTGCACACATTCTTTGATTAACGACGGCTGAGGTGCAAACGTACAGCCACCCCCGCCAAAATCGTTAGAGTCCGTCAATACAAGGGAAAAATTCAGAGCCAGCGAATATTTCGTGGTCCAAGGTCCGGCTCGAGGAGACTGAAGTCTTCGCCAGATAAGACTTACGGCAACTCGAAGAAGCGCATGACGGTTCGTTCATAGATCACCGACAGCGGCCCGAGGTCGGTGACGCGAACGTGTTCGTCGATCTTGTGAATGGACAAATTGAGCGGTCCAAACTCGACGACTTCCCGGGCCAGCCTCGCCAGGAATCGTCCATCTGACGTCCCGCCACTCGTCGACAGCGTTGGCCGCACCCCGCTGACCGACTCCACAGACGCCATCAGTGCTTCAACGAGCCGACCGCGAGGAGTCAGGAACGGTTCGCCGATCACGGTCCACTCGAGGTCGAACTCCATCGAATGACGCTCGAGGATCTCGCGGACGCGAGCCTGAAGTTCCTGCGATGTTGACTCAGGCGAGTAACGAAAGTTTAACGCGACATCCAACGCACCGGGAATGATGTTGCTCGCGCCGGTGCCGGCGTGAATGTTGGAGATCTGAAAACTGGTGGGCTGAAAGTACTCGTTGCCACGATCCCACTCGGCGGACACGAGTGCGGCGATCGCCGGCGCGGCGTCGTGGATCGGATTGCGCCCACGTTCGGGATACGCGATATGACATTGCTGACCGCGCACCCGCAGACGGCCGTTCAAGGATCCTCGACGGCCATTCTTGATCGTGTCGCCAAAGCGCTCGGTGGATGTCGGCTCGCCAACGATACACGCGTCGATCGTCTCGCCGCGTTCGCGCAGAATCGAGACGACAGCCGCTGTGCCGTCCACCGCGTCGCCTTCTTCATCAGAAGTCAGCAGGATTGCGATTGAGCCACGGCGTCCGGCGCGCGCCACGCGTTCCGCAGCAGTGACCATCGCCGCGACCGAGCCTTTCATATCCGCGGCGCCGCGACCATAGAGCTCGCCATCGCGCTCGGTTGGCGTGAACGGATCGCTTCTCCACTCGTCGACAGGACCCGGTGGGACCACGTCCACATGACCGGCCAGGCAGACGAGCGGACCCGAGTCGCCATGTCGCGCCCACAGATTGCTCACTGACCCACGATCGAGACGCTCGCATCGAAAGCCAGCGGCCGACAGTCGCGTCGAGACGATTTCCAGCGCCCCTGCGTCTGCAGGCGTGACCGAGCGGCACGCGATCAAGGCTCTCGCCAGTTGCAGCGTGTCGTGCTGGATGTCGCTCACGAACGAAGCAGCTCGTTGATGGACGTCTTGGCCCTGGTCTGCGCGTCCACGCGCTTGACGATGACGGCGCAGGACAAGGAGTACTTGCCGTCGGGCGAAGGCAGGCTGCCCGGCACGACGACCGATCCCGCCGGGACCTTACCGTACGAGATCTCACCGGTGGCACGGTCGTAGATCTTCGTGCTCTGACTGATGAACGTCCCCATGGCGAGGACCGAGTTCGCCTCGACGATCACACCTTCAACCACTTCGGATCGCGCGCCGATGAAACAGCCGTCCTCGATGATCGTCGGGTTGGCCTGCAGCGGCTCGAGCACGCCGCCGATGCCAACACCGCCCGAGAGGTGAACGTTCTTGCCGATCTGCGCGCACGAACCGACCGTCACCCAAGTGTCCACCATCGTCCCGTCATCAACGTAGGCGCCGATGTTCACGTACGACGGCATCATGATGACGTTCTTCCCGAGGTAGCTGCCCGTGCGGGCCACGGCTGGCGGGACGATGCGAATGCCCGCCTGCCTGAACTGCGCGTCGGTATAGCGAGTGAAGCGCATCGGCACCTTGTCGAAGTATGTCGTCTCGCCGCCGTCGATCACGCGATTGTCGTGCACGCGGAAGAACAGCAGCACCGCCTTTTTCAACCACTGATGCGTCACCCAGGTGCCGTCGATCTTCTCGGCGACGCGAAAGGAGCCGGAGTTGAGTCCGTCAACAATCTCCTCGAGTGCTTTCGAGAGATCCGCCGGTACCTTGCCGGGTGAGATCTCGGCGCGGCGTTCGAAGGCTTCGTCAATGAGCGATTCGAGTACGTGAGTCATGTCAGTCCGCGTAGCTGTGAGAGAACGTGACAATGCGTTGGGCGGCTTCGACACAATCGGCCAACGCCGGCACGAGCGCCATGCGCACATATCCGCGTCCGGGGTTGGTGCCGTGGGCGTCGCGCGCCAGATATTGTCCCGGAAGCACGGTCACATGCGTGTCTGAGAACAGTGCCCGCGCAAACGCTTCGTCATCGCCACCGGGGAGTCGCGCCCAGATGTAGAAGCCCGCTTCCGGTCGCGGCGCGTGCATGACCGGCTGCAGCATCGGGATCAGCGCGTCGAACTTCTGGCGATATTGGCGGCGATTGTCGGCGACATGCGTCTCGTCATTCCACGCGGCAATGCTCGCCTCCTGGACGACCAGGCTCATGGCGCATCCATGATAGGTG
>JBKPRH010000459.1:0-6138 GCA_046765795.1 Acidobacteriota bacterium
CCAGATGTGAGAGCACGAGCGTCTTGACCCCGGCCGCGGCAGCGACTTTACCGACCTCTTCGACCGCCGTGTGGTGGCCGATGATGCTCGCCTTGAGCGCCGGCGCGTTCGAGACGCCGGCGACGAGGCGATCGATCGCTGACGGGAAGAGCGCCTCATGGACCAGCACATCGGCGCCGCGCGCCAGGCTCACGAGCGCATCGGATTTCTTCGTATCGCCCGAGATGACGATCGACCGATCCGCGGTATCGAAGCGATAGGCAAACGCGCGCGCGAGCGGTGGATGATCGACGAGCGCCGCCGTCACTCGCACCTGATCTTCGTCCAGCACGACGCCGCCGGCATCGAGATCGTGCGCACGGAGGAGCGGCGCCAGCGGCACGCGCGCTTCATCGGCGATTCGCGCATCGATGTCGGTGGCGTTGAGGGCGAGGAACTGCGCGGTCATCGCCACGAGTGGCGAAGGCCCCCAGCAGTCGACCGGCGTCTGAAGACCCGCGGTCCAGGCGAGCAGCAGCAGGTTGCCGTAGTCGGCGTTGTGATCCGAATGATGATGGGTGATAAAGACATGGCGAATGGCCCTCAGAGGCACATTCGCCGCGACCAGCTGGCGCGCGACGCCGTTGCCACAGTCGATAACGTAAGGCGTATCGCCGACGAGGATCACCTGTGAGGAAGGGAATCGGGACCGTCGTGGCCGCGGTCCACCGGCAGTGCCGAGAAGAATCAGCCGTGTCCGGCCCTCCGGCGTCGGACGACCCACGGGTTGACGGATCAGTGCCGCGGCGCCAGCCAGACGCACGAATTCCCTACGGTCCATAGTTTTGATATTACGTATGTCGCGTTTCACCGAAAACGACATCATGTGGACACGAGCCGCCGGTTTTCTGCTTGCTGCCCTATCTTTTGGCGCCGCTGGCGCTCCACCGCTGCGGCTGCTGGTTGTCACCGGCGGTCACGACTATCCCACTTCCTTCTACACCGTCTTCGAACAGGACGGCCTCGCGTGGGACCACGCGACGTCCAACGAAGACGCCTTCAAGAAAGATCTCCGCGGCCGTTATGACGCGCTCGTGCTCTACGACGCCTCATCCACGATCTCACCCGACGCCCAGACCCACTTCCGCGAGTTCGTCGAGAGCGGCGGCGGCCTTCTGGTCCTGCATCACGCAATCATCAGCTACCAGGATTCCGACTGGTTCCGCGATCTCGTCGGCGGACGATACTTCCTCTCGCCGCAGGATGGCCATCAACCGTCCACGTATCTCCACGACGTCGACATGAACGTCCGCATCGTCACGCCGCACCCGATTACGCGGGGGCTGGCGCTCACGCGCATCCACGACGAGACCTACAAGGGCATGTGGATCGCGCCAGCCAGCACGGTGCTCCTCGCGACCGACAACGGCACGAGCGATGGTCCGCTGGCCTGGGTCAGCGGCTACAAGCCCGCACGCGTCGTTTATATCCAGCTCGGCCATGGCACCGAGGCGCACAAAGATCCCGCCTATCGCGCGCTCGTGCACAACACCTTGCTGTGGATCGCCCATCGGCTTGAATAACAGCGCTCGCTCTGAGCAATAATCGCGGCGACGCGCGGCCGCGTCACACGAGTCTCGGTTGATCGGGTTATTCGGGTTGGTCGGGTTACTCAGGTTGGTCGGGTTACTCGGGTTGGTCGGGTTACTCGGGTTGGTCGTGTTGCATGCGGCCGGCGGCGAGCCCTGGCGGGTGTCGGACACGCTCGCCCCTTCGGAGTTTTCGGCGATGCTGGCGAAGGGGAGCAATCCGTCGATTGCGTATGTCGGGCCTCGCACGCTGTTTCGTGCGGGTCACATTCCTGGCGCGACATTTCATGGCCCGACCTCGGATCCCGATGCGCTCCGCGAGCTGAAGCGCTGGGCCGGAAGCCTGCCACGATCCGGCATGCTCGTCATCTACTGCGGGTGCTGTCCTCTCGACAAGTGTCCGAACGTCAGACCCGCATTCAGCGCGTTGCGCGAACTTGGATTCACGAACCTCCGACTGCTTGTCCTCGGGACGAGCTTCGAAAAGGATTGGGTCGAAAAGGGATATCCAGTCGAGCGGTAAACGTCCGCCGGATCGGCTCCGGCGGGATCGATGCGCTATTTCAAGCCGTCAGCCAGATACAAATCTTCGATGAGGCGGCTGTACGAGTAGACGTAAGACTTTCCATCGGGAGTGATGAGGACCGAGCTGATCACATTCACGCCCGCCGGATCGGCGGGCGCCAGGTCTCGCCACAACGTGCGGCGGCCGGTGGCCAGGTCCACCATCTCGACGCGCGTCCGGACCGCCGGCTTGTAGACATACAGTGAACGGCCGTCGGGCGTCCAACGGATCACCAGCTCGCCGGACGTGAGCCAGGGAATCTCACGCGGCTCGCCGCCATCGATCGGATACAGCCGAGCGCGGCCGTCGGCGCCGATCGCGGCAACCCACCGGCCGTCCGGGGATACGTGCCGCGTCGAATTCGCCAGGAGCAGGCTGACGCCCTCGGGTGTGATAGGCCTGGGCTCGCCCCCTGTCGCATCCATCACGTAAAGCCGAGACGCACGCCCGGGCGCGTTGGCGACAATCAAAAGCCGTCGACCGTCGGGAAGAAACGAGGCGACTTGACAAGTCAGCGAACCGAGCGAAAACGTCCGCGACATGCCGGCGCCAATTGGCAGAAGCTGCAGCTGATTGCCGACCAACCCGAGCACCGATTTCGCGTCAGGCGCCAGGGACAACGCGCGGCCGTCTCCCAACCTGACTGCCGCGGAGCCGTCGGTCCCGCGCACGTAAATCGCGTAGCTCTCGCCGGCGCCCTCGCCCTCTTCCTCGAAGAGCAGCGTCTTGCCGTCGTCAGAGAGGTCGATCGGATAGGACCAGTCGAGCCACGACAGCTCCAGTTCGCCTGGCGCACCCGGGCCCGCACCAAAAATCTCGCGTCCGGCACTCTGCCGTCCCAGGATGACGCGCCCGTCCGGCGAAACATCGCGTAGCGTAACGGCCCCCGCTTCCCGCCAGATCACGCGTTCCTTGCCATCCAGCGTCACCGCCCGTAGATCATTCTTCGTGCCTGATCCTCCCGACGCAGCGGCGAACCAGATCTCCTTCTGTGAAGGCGCCCAGGCGAGTCCTTCGGAGCCGAGGAAAGCTCGGCTCAACGTTCGCTTCTGCTTCTCGGTGTCGACGACTGCGACGGTGCCGGCGTTGTCGCCGCGCACTGGATGATCGAGGAACGCGATTTGATCGCCCTGGCGAGACACGCGGATGTGACTGATGTAGCCAGCGGTCGCATACAGCTCCGTGCCGATCGGGTACTCGAGCCGTCGCATGCCGCCCGCGTCGTGGACGATGGCGAGTTGGCGGCCATCGGGAGACCAGTCGGCTTCCAGCACATTTTCGAGAATCTCGCGCGGAGCGCCGCCGCCGAGTGGGACCCGCGCCAGCGTGCCGACCTTTTCCCATCCAGGGGCGTTCCGCTGACCCACCGCGATCGCAACGTCGCCGCTGGCCGAGATGGCGTGCAGCCCGCTCTGCGGCAGATCGAGCAGCCGCGATTCCGGGCTGTCGATGCGAGTCGAGTACAGCCGGATTGGATCGCGTGCGAACGCGCCGCTGTAAACGATTGTCTGGCCGTCCGGCGCGAATCGCGCGCTGACGATCGAGCCGCGCCGGAAGCTCACGCGCTTCAGCATCAGTCGAGTGCCGGACTCAGGCGCTTTGGCTGTCGTCGCCGTGAACGTCGCGCCGATCGCGGCGCCGGCCAGCAACGTCAAAATCGGCACGGTCCAGGCCCATCGTCGCGCCGGTTTGACGGCGGCGACCGCGCCTGACATATCGCTCATATGTTCGCGAACGCCCTGGAGCTCGCGGACGAGATCTCGTGTCGAGGCGTAGCGGTCCTCAGGATCCTTGGCCAGGCAGCGCTCGTCGATGATCCAGCGGAGCGGCGCCGGCAGCGACGGCGCCACTGTGGCAAGCGGCGGCGGCGCCTCGCGCAGAATCGCGGCCAGCGTCTCGGCGCCGGTATCGCGCTGGAACGGCCGCTTGCCCGAGGCCAGTTCGTACAACACCGTTCCCAGAGAGAACTGATCGGAACGGATGTCCACACGCCGGCCTGCCGCCTGCTCGGGCGACATGTAGCCGACGGTCCCGACGACGATACCGGCCCGTGTCATCTCGGGCGAGGTCACGAGATCGCTTTTTTCGCCTTCTGGCTCGATCAGTTTGGCAAGCCCGAAGTCGAGGATGCGCACGTGCCCGTCCTTCGACACCATGACGTTCTCGGGCTTCAGATCGCGATGGACGATGCCGGCTTCATGGGCGCGGGCAAGACCGTCGGCAATCTGGATGGCCACGTCGAGGAACTTCTTCAGGGGCAACGGACCGCCGGCCGCCATCTCGCGCAGCGTGCGCCCTTCGACCAGCTCCATCGCCATGAACACGTTGCCGTCGTGGCCGCCAACGTCATACACGTGCACGACGTTGGGGTGATTGAGGCCGGACGCGGCGCGGGCCTCCTGCTCGAACCGCCGCCGGCGTTCGGGATCCGACGCGAAATCCGACGGCAGGATCTTCAAAGCGACATCGCGGCCGAGGCGACTGTCGTGGGCGCGATAGACTTCGCCCATGCCGCCGACGCAGAGCGACGAGAGGACGTCGTAGTTCCCGATACGCGTGCCTGGGGCGAGCGCCATGTTGGCAGGGATGAAGCGAAGGGGAATTATATGCTTGAGCTGGGCTTCGGAGGGGGAATTTTCACGATGAGGCGCACACGCTGGATCGTACTCTTTGCGGCACTGCTCGCGGCACGGCTTCCTGGCCGGGCCGCGGAGGATACGCCGGTTCTTGCCGAATTCGGCGTCGCCGCCACGATGCGCGACGGCGTCACGCTTCGTGCCGACATCTACCGGCCGAAAGCGGATGGGCAGTATCCCGTGCTGCTCGAGCGCACGCCCTACGACAAGAACGGCGAGAAGAGCTTCGGTCTGAGGGCGGCGGCACGAGGCTACGTCGTCATCATTCAGGATGTGCGCGGCCGCTACACCTCGGACGGCGAGTGGTACACGTTCAAGAACGAGCCCAACGACGGGTATGACACCGTCGAGTGGGCAGCCACGCTGCCTTATTCGAACGGCAAGGTTGGGATGTTCGGCGGCTCCTACGTCGGCGCGACCCAGATGCTCGCCGCGATTGCAAAGCCGCCGCACCTGGCCGGCATCTGTCCGGTCGTCACCGCGAGCAACTATCACGCGAACTGGACCTACCAAGGCGGCGCGTTCGAGCAGTGGTTCAACCAGTCGTGGACGTCGGGTCTGGCGCTCGATACCTTTGCAAAACACCTCGCGCCGCGCTCGAACGCCACCAAGGGAATGTGGGAGATGCCGCTCGACGCCTTCCCGCTGTTCAATCCGCCCGACGATGGCAGAGCACCTGAATCACTGCAGAATCTTGCGCCGTACTACCTTGATTGGCTCGGGCATCCCACGTATGACGACTACTGGAAGAAGCTTTCGATCGAGGAGCACTTCGGCGACATCCAGGTACCGATGCTGACAATCGCCGCCTGGTACGACATTTTCCAGGACGGCTCGCTACGGAACTACGTGGGCGTCAAGGCCAACAGTGGCAGCGACGCCGCCCGGCGAGGACAGCATCTCGTCGTCATCGCCGGCGGGCATGCCGGCAACGGACCGAAGATCGGTGACGTCGATTTCGGGCAGGCGTCGTACGTCGACGAAGACGAGATGACGCTCGCCTGGTACGATCACCTCTTCAAGGGCGTCAAGAACGAGTTCGCAGGGAAGCCGGTGAAGATTTTCGTGATGGGCGCGAATCAGTGGCGTGAAGAGGACAACTGGCCGCTGGCCCGGGCGCAGGCGACGAAGTACTTCCTGCACTCGAGCGGCAAGGCGAACTCGCTCCGCGGCGACGGGTCGTTATCGACTGTCGCGCCGAAATCCGAGAATCCCGACAGCTACACATACGATCCGGCAAACCCGGCGCCGACGATCGGTGGGCCGCTCTGCTGCGGCGAGCACATGGCGCGCGGGCCGCGCGACCAGCGTCCGGTCGAGGCGCGTGACGATGTGCTGGTCTATTCGACGGCGGCGTTGCCTGCGGACC
>JBKPRH010000460.1:0-23739 GCA_046765795.1 Acidobacteriota bacterium
GTCTGTTTGTCTTTGCACTCATTCACCCCACTGTCTTTGCCCAGGCCTCTCCCGTCAACGGACGCGTGGTCGACCCGCAAGGCGCCAGCGTCGCCAACGCGGAAATCTCGCTCGTGCCGAGTGGCAGCGGGCAGCGCACGCGCACGACTCGATCCAACGCGGACGGTTCCTTCGCGATCGACGGCGTCGCGCCGGGTCAATACACACTCATCGTGCGTGCCCCCGGGTTCGACGAATCGACGCAGACGATGTCGGTCGGCGCTGCAACAAACGTCACCGTCACCTTGAAGATTGGCGGCATCGTCGAAGACATCACGGTGCAAGGCGCGCTGCTCGGCACGGCAGCGACGGGCAAGACCAATCTGCCCGTGAAGGACATGCCGATGACGATCAGCATGGTGCCTGGTCAGGTCATCCAGGAACAGGGCACCAACGATCTCGTCGGCGCGCTGCAGAACGTACCGGGCGTGTACGCCTTCACCAACTACGGCATCTACGAGGGCTACACCTTCCGCGGCTTCCTCGATCTCTTCCCCTCGCTCGCGAATCAGCTCCTCGACGGCGTGCGTCACGAAGGCAATCGCATCAACACACAGCTGACGAATATCGAGCGCGTCGAAGTACTGAAGGGGCCGTCATCGGCACTCTACGGCGGCGGTGCAATTGGCGCGACCGTCAACTTGATCCGCAAGAAGCCCTCAGCGCAACCGGCATATGACGCCGCCTTCTCCGGCGGAAGCTGGAACACCGGACGCGCACAGTTCGGCGCCACCGGCCGCCTGGGCTCTGATGCCACGCTGTATCGCTTCGACTTCGGCGCGGAAACGAAGGAAGGCTATCGCCACAACGAATCACGGCGCGTGCAGATCACGCCGTCGCTCGCCTGGCACGTGGGTACGGGCAATCAGATCAACGTCTATTACACGTTCTCGCGCGATAAGTTCGCCGGAGACGCGGGCATCCCGCTCGTGCTTCCCGGCGAGGGCGACGTCGTCCAGTTCTTCCCCGACATCCCGCGCGATCGCAACTTCCGCACGCCGATCGACAACGCGACGTCCTACGACAACAGCCTACAGGTCGCCTACGCGCGGCAGATGAACAACTCGTGGGGCTTCCGGAACACGCTCTCGTACCGGCCCGTGAACGACGACTACTTCCTCGCCGAGTTCCTGTTCGTCGAAGACGATGCCACGACGGTGTATCGGGAGTTCCTGCAGTTCAAGCATCATCGCCGGCCGCTGACCAATCTCGCGGAAGTGACTGGACGCCTGCAGGGAGCGGGTGAGCACAATCTCGTGTTCGGCTGGGAGGGACAGCACTACAAGAATCACTCGAACACGGTTGGCGACATCGGCGTCGTGTTCGCGGAGCCGATCGATCTTTTCAACCCTGTCGAGACGCAAGGCCCGGTGAACGAGCCGCTGACGCGCATCGCCTACTTCACGCACAACACCAACGCGTTCTACGCGCAGGACAACGTGTCGCTTGGACCAATGGTGAAGCTCATGCTCGGCGGTCGTTATGACGTCTTCCGCCGCACCAGCCACAACAATCCAGTGGACAACGGCGTCGAGACCGAAGGCACACTGCTCCAGCGCGAAGCGGAAGCGTTCACGGGCCGTGTGGGTGTTGTCGTGCAACCGGTGGCGGACATCGATCTCTACGGCTCGTTCGCGAACTCGTTCCGGCCGCTGACCCAGGCGCAGCCCGACGGCACGACGCTCGATCCCGAGACAGGGCGACAGGTGGAATTCGGTCAACGCTTCCGCATGGCCGGCGGGCGCGTGCAGCTCAATACCTCCATCTTCCACATCGTCCGCGAGAACGTCGCGTTCTCGCGGCCCGGCGGCTTCTTCGATCAGGCCAGCGATGTGACATCGAAAGGCTTCGAGGCCGATGTCACGACGTCGCCCGTCTCGAACTGGCGCATCAATGGCGGCTACGGCTTTACCGACGTCAAGTTCGGCGACTACCTGGTGAACGCCACCACGAACCTCCGCGGGAACACGTCGATCATGGCGCCCAGGCACACCTTCTCGGTCTGGACGGCGTACGACTGGGCGAACGGCTTCGGCATCAACGTCGGGGCACGTGCGCAGAGCAAGGTGTTCATCGACCGCACCAACACGCTGACCTTCGACGGCTATGGCCTCCTCAACCTCGGCGCCCGCTACCGCCGCGGTTCAGTCGAGTACGCGCTGAACGTAAACAACCTGACCGATACGGAGTATTTCGCGTCAGTCCTGTATGACACGCAGCTGTATCCGGGTGAACCCATCAACGTTCTCGGTACCGTGCGCATCCGGTTCCGCTGAAGCGGTCGTAGGGCGGGTCCTATCGGACCCGCCATTCCCGCGTTAACATCAGTGCGCATGCGAACGGTGCACTGGCTGTTTCTCGTCAGCGTCGCGCTCTTCATCTCCGGCATCGGCTTCATCATCGCCAGCGCGCGGACAACTCAGGTCGAGGCGGCCGCGCCAGCGGCGGCGCCTTCCCTTCCCCCAGTCGCCACCGTCAAACAAATCATGGCCGGCATCGTGATGCCATCAGCCGCGAGTATCTGGGACTCCGTCAGCACGATCGTCGATGCCAAAGGCGTCCAGGAGAACCAGCCGAGGACCGACGAGGAATGGGCTCGCGTGGGTGCGAATGCGGCGGCGTTGATCGAGTCGGCCAACCTGTTGCTCGTCGGCAATCGCCCGGTCGATCAAGGCGATTGGGTGAAGATGGCCAAGGCGATGGCTGATGCGGCACAAATTGCGCTGAAGGCCACTCAAGACAAGAAGCCGGAAGGCATCCTCGAAGCCGGCGAGGCAATCAACCAGACATGCGACAACTGTCACCAAAAGTATCAGCGCTAGCCCTGGCGCCGCGAGCGTTCGCGCTCGCGGCACTCGTCGCGTTGCTGTCAGCCTCGCTGGACGCGCATGGCGTGTCTGGCAAGGACGCGGTGTACCTGCAGGGTCTGAACGGCCCCGCCATCGGGCCGTTGATGTATCTCGGCGCGAAGCACATGGTGACCGGCTACGACCATCTCCTGTTTCTCATCGGCGTCATCTTCTTTCTCTACCGACTCAAGGACGTCCTCCTCTACGTCAGTTTGTTTACCATCGGCCATAGCGTGACGCTGCTTGCCGGGGTGCTCGGTGGCATTCGCGCGAATCCGTTTCTGATCGACGCCATCATCGGCTTCTCCGTTGTCTACAAGGCGTTCGAGAACATGGATGGATTCAAGCGCTTCCTCGGCTTTCAGCCGAACACGCGAATCGCGGTCCTCATCTTCGGCCTGTTCCACGGCTTCGGTCTGGCCACGAAGCTTCAGGAGTTCGAGCTGTCGCCCAACGGTCTCGTGGCCAACATCGTCAGCTTCAACGTCGGCGTCGAGATCGGACAGGGACTTGCTCTCACCGGTATCCTCATCGCGTTGACCTGGTGGCGCTCGCATCGCGCGTTCTTCGATCATGCGTTCGCGACGAACGCGTTCGTGATGGCTTGCGGATTCCTGCTCGTCGGCTTTCAGCTCTCGGGGTATTTCCTCTCATGACGATGGCATCTGACGTCGAGACGAGCGTCGAGGCGAAGCAGCGACTTGGTGTGGCGGCGGGCGTGGCGCTGCTCGGTGCCGGTTTGATCCTGGTCATGTTCGTGTTGCCGGCCGAGTACGGCGTCGACCCACTCGGGACTGGCAAATGGTTCGGACTGACCGAACTGGGCGCCACAGGCAAGGCGATCGAGGCACTCGAAGCGACGGCACCGAACACGGCGCAGGCGACCACGGTCGTCGGCCAGCAGACGCCGTTCAAGTCCGAAACGGTGGACTTCGCGATCGCGCCGCGTCAGGGCATGGAATACAAGTACCGCCTCGACAAAGGTGAGGCGCTTCTCTACTCGTGGAAAGCGACCGCACCAGTCAACGTCGAATTCCACGCCGAACCCGATGGTGCACCACGCGGCTATGCGCAGACCTATGAGAAGGCCGAGCGTCAGACTGCCGCATCAGGCACACTGACCGCACCGTTTCCAGGCATTCACGGCTGGTATTGGGAAAACACGACCGATCAACCGATCACGGTCACGCTGACGTCGGCTGGTTACTACAACCTCTCCCACGAGTTCCGCAGCGGTCAGCCCACAAAGAACAAAACGTTTTAGCCGGTTGTACCGGCGGTTTCGTAGGGCCGGTCCTTGTGGACCGGCCGTCTCCAAAGGGAGCAGGCACGATGCCACATCGATGTGCCACCTGGTTTGTTCTTGCAGTGCTCCTCTGCACGCCCTTCACAACCGGTCTCGCGGCGGCGCAGGAACCTCTGGCGATTGGAGCCCAGGACGATAACAATGGCACCGATGTGCTCGGTGCGTTTGGCGATTCGTTCAAGCTGCTGCTGATCGAGCACGGGTGGCGAATCGCGTTTCAGGAAAAAACGCGAGCCGAGCTGGGCGGGAAGTTCTGGCCCGATTACAAAGACTCCGTTCGCATGCCTCGGCAGTGGGGAGATTCCGACGCGGGGTGGATCAACTATCTGGGGCATCCCATACATGGGGCAGGGGCCGGGTATATCTGGCTCGATCACGATCCATCGGCACCCCGTGACATCAGCATGACTCGGCGCTACTGGACGTCACGCATGCGGGCGATGGCGTTTAGCGCGGCTTACAGTCTGCAGTTCGAGATCGGGCCGGTCAGCGAAGCATCAATCGGCAACGTCGGCATGCGGCCCGAGACGACCGGCTGGGTCGATTACGTCATTACGCCAGTCGGCGCGTCGGCGCTGATCGTGGCTGAGGATGCCCTCGATCAGTATGTGGTGAAGTGGGTGGAGGAACGGGTCGGCAACCGCTATCTGCGCATGCTGGTTCGGCTGGCGGCCAATCCCGGCCGCACGTTATCGAACAGTGCGAGCGGCCGACCACCGTGGGCGCGCGAGGGACGACCAATCGCCTGGCGTCGATCACCGTAAGGAAGAGCCTACGGTCGAAATCGACGCCGATGAACTATGCTTTGCCTGCTTCTTTGGGAATGGAAGTGACCCGGAGATGAAACAGGTGGGTCTGCAGGCACCCCCAGTTTGGGAGGCAGGAGTGCCTGCAGGACCTCACCCCGCGACTGGGCTTGCTCGATGCGAGGAAAGCAAGGGGGCCAGTCACATCCGGATGCTATGTGAGTCTTAGACGTTCGTCGTCGACAAAAAGCTCACTCGTTCCCTCAAAAAGTCATCAAATGCCGAGTACACCTAAACAGGTAATCTCGCGCCGACGCGTGCTGCAGAGTGCGGGAGGCATTCTCACCATCGCGGGTCTTCCCGCTTCCGGACACTCAACACTCGCCGCTCAGGAATCACACATCGCGTCAACTGATCTGACAGGACGCGTCGCACGCTACATGGCCTCAGCACGTGATCGCGCGCTGCCGCCCGAGGTCGCGCGCGAAACGAAGCACCGCATTCTCGACACGATTGCGGCGATGGTCTCAGGCGCACGGCTCAAACCAGGAGAGGCCGCGATCCGATTCGCACGCGCACAGGGCGGCATATCAGAGGCGACGGTGCTGACCACCGCGATCAGAACGTCAGCGGTGAATGCGGCACTGGTCAACGCGATGTTCGCGCATGCGGACGAGACTGATGACTTCGAGCCGGTGACCAAGGCTCATCCCGGCTGCGCTGTTGTGCCTGCGGCACTGGCGATGGGCGAACGCACGAAGGGATCGGGACAGGATCTGATTCGCGCGGTCGCGCTCGGCTATGACCTGTGCTGCCGCTGGCTGATGGCGCTCGGACCCAACCACGTACGCGGGACACATCGCAGTGCGGAAGGGGTGAGCGCGACGATGGGCGCGGCCGCCGGGGCGGCGTCGATGGCGCGGCTCGATGAGAAGAGCATGCGCTACGCGTTGTCGTACGCGATTCAGCAGGTCTCGGGCGTGTGGAGTTGGGAGCGCGATGTCGAGCACGTCGAGAAGGCGTTCGACTTCGCAGGCATGGGCGCGCGCAACGGCGTCACCGCGGCGTTGATGGTGCAGCTTGGCTTCACCGGCGTTGAAGATGTGCTCGAAGGCGAACACAACGCACTCGAGGCACACTCGCGCGAGCCGAAACCGGAGGAGATGGCGCGCGATCTCGGCACGCGCTACTTCGTCACCGAAACGGCGATCAAGACCTTCTCGGTTGGCTATCCGATTCAAGCCGCACTCGACGCGTTCCTCGCCTTGCGCCGCGAGCATTCGCTGACACCGGCCACTGTCGATCGCATCGTGGCCACGCTGCCGGAAGACGGCGCGCGCATCGTCGACGATCGATCGATGCCGGACGTCAACCTCCAGTATCTGATCGCGGTGGCGCTCGTCGATGGCACCGTCTCGTTTGACGCGAGCCACTCATACGAGCGCATGAAGGATCCGCAGGTGCTCGAGGTGAAGCGACGTGTGGACCTGGTCGCTGACCGGGCGTTGATGGATCCAGCCGCGCCGCGCAGTGCCCGCGTCGAGGTACGGCTGCGCGATGGACGTACGGTGAACCGCTTCACGCGGCACGCGCCGGGCACGAAGGAGAATCCGCTCGATGCGGCAGGTGTGAACGCGAAAGCGAAGAGCCTTATGGAACCCGTGATCGGCTCACGGCGTACTGCAGCAGTGATCGAGCGCGTTCACGCACTCGATACCGTCAGCGATCTGCGTGACCTCGTCGCGCTATTGCGAGCCTGACACGAATGGACCAAGGACGCTATTTTCCATCGACCGAAAAGGCGAGCAGCACATTGCCAGGAATGCCGTTCTGCACGTAGCCCGAATTCACGAACAGCATCCCGCCGCTGATCGCCGGCCCGCCGACGTTCAGCGATCCGCCGCGACCGGCGACGCCGTTGACCGTCTCGTAGGTCTTCACCGTGTCGAAGTCCCAGACGATCTTGCCGTCGGCTGCCGCGAACGCGCGGATATGACCGTCAACCGCTCCGGAAAAGACGACGCCCGGAATCGCACTCACCGCTGCCGACTGCGCCGGGCTGCAGCGCTCACGTCCGCGACATGCATCTGCGGGTGGTGGCGTGTACCACTTGCGCTGTCCTGAATCGAGCTGCAACGCGAACATGCCACCACCGGTGCTCGGATCAGGCACGGTGGCCTGGCTGTTCGGCACGGGGAAGCGCGCGATATCCGACAGCGCCACATACATCGTCGATTGATCGGCGGCCGATCCCCATTGCACACCGCCGTTGATGCCGCCCTTGCCGACGCGTTCCTGCCAGATCAACTCGCCGTTGCGATCCGGATCGAGCGCGTGGACCACACCTGACTTCTGACCGGCCACGATCGCGCGGCGGCCATTCGGCAGACGCACGAGGATCGGCGGCGAGGCGAAATCGAAATCGGGCGCCTCGCGGTTGGTGCAGTTGATCTGATCGGGCAGGCGGCACGACGTATTCCAGTCGTCGGCCGAGGTCATCTGCTTCGACCACAGCAGGTGACCGTCGCGCAGATCGAAGGCCATGAACGCGTCGCTCGTCTTCGTCGCCGGCCCGCTATAGTTGTTGCCGGTCGTGACGTAGATCGCGTTGCGTTCGGTGTCGATCGCGGGGCTGCTCCAGATCGGCACGCCGGATGGGCCCCACAACTGTGTGCCCACTTTGTTCTTGGTCGTGGGCTTCGCGGGTTCGATGGTGTAGGTCTTCCACAGCTGTCTGCCGTCGGCAGCATCGAGGGCGACGAGGCTCCCGCGGAACTTGCAGCACTCGTAGTCGGCGACGGCGCCCGCGGTCTCTTCACCTGATGCCACGCCGACATAGAGCCGGCCGTTATGGAAGGTCGGCGATCCGGTGACTCGCGCGAATGGGAACTCATCGACTCGCCGTTTCCACAGCAGCTCGCCCGATCCCGCATCCACGGCGTAGACGTTCCCCGATCGATCGCCGATGAACGCGGCGAGCCGCTGTCCCGACCGCGTGTCGATACGACCGATGCTGACCGCGGCGCGCACGGCAGACCCCGCCTGGAACATCCAACGCACGCAACCACTCGCGGCATCGAGTGCGTAGACCGCTCCGCTCTGCGTGCCGGCATAGACACGACCGCCAGCGACTGTCGGCTGCGAGTCGACACTCAACTCACCGGGGAATGCGAACGCCCACTTCACGCGGAGCTTTGGCACGTCGGCAGCGGTCAGTCCCGCCATGGCGGCGTCCTGATATCGCGTGTTCGAAGTGTTGACGCCCCATGCGCCCCAGCGTGGACCGGTCAGCGGATTGAACTCACCGCCGGCTTTGCACATCGTTTGTGGCGACGGCGTCGTGGCCAATGCCTGCGCGAATGATTTCCCGGTGACGAACTCCGCGATCGCGCGGCGCTCGACCCCGGTGCGACCAGCAGCCATCGAGAGCATCGGGCCGCTCTCCATCGCGGTCAGCACCCGCTCCGGCGTCATCGCGCGCAGCGCGTCGCGATTCGGCGCGCGTTCGGTGCCCGCGTCATGACACGACGCGCACAGCTGCTTGTAGAGTGTCGGGCCGTCATCGGCTGCAGCCGCGATCGGAACGAGGGAAACGAAGGAGGCCAGGGAAACGATCACCCGGGAATGGAGTCGCATGGGGCCCCTCCTGAAGAAGTCGGCAGATTATAGGGCGCCCGCGCGGTGCGTGGGCGTTAGAATCGCGCGTGGTCCGGCGTCTCCGGGCGGCGATCCTCTTGATAGCAGCGATTGGGCTGGCGCCATCGCTGTCTGCACAGTGGCCGGCGTTTCCGACGGCGAACGTACCGAAGACCGCCGACGGAAAACCCGACCTGCTCGGCCCTACCCCGCGCACGCGTGACGGGAAACCCGATCTCTCCGGCATCTGGGAGAACCCTGGCTGGCGCAATCTCGGCAACGGCGTCAGCGGTACCGGCGGATCGCCGGGCACGCCGGCGGTCTTGCCGCGCGGCCCCGGGCTCTTCTTCGACATCGGCTCGGGTGTGCCCGGTGGTCTGCCGTTCCAGACATCGGCCGCCGCGCTCAAGAAGCAGCGCATGGCCGACAACATGAAAGACAACCCCGACGCCCATTGCCTACCGATGGGCAACATGCAACTGCACACGCATCCGCAGCCTCGAAAGATCATTCAGACACCGGATGTCATCGTGCTCTTGTACGAAGGCAACGGCGGTGTCAGGCAACTGTTCACAGATGGCCGGCCGCTGCCGTCCAGCGATCCGCAGCCGTGGTGGTTTGGCTATTCGACCGGCCGCTGGGAAGGCGACGCGCTCGTGGTGCGCTCGTCAGGTTTCAGAGATGGAGGTTGGCTCGACGTCAACGGCAGCCCGTTGACGGATGCGGCCACAGTGACCGAGCGCTTCACGCGCCCGAACTTCGGGAACTTAACGATTGATATAACAGTGGACGACCCGAAGGCGTATACGCGCCCATGGACCGTCACCGTCAATCAGCAGATCATGCTCGACACCGAGTTAATCGAGTTCATCTGTCTGGAGAACGAGCTGTCAACCAAACACTTTCGGTAATTCCCAATGCACAATGCCGAATGCTCAATGCCCAATGACAAACGTGGCTACGCGCGTTGACTTGAGCATTGGCCATTGCGCATTGGGCATTGTGCATTTGCCCGTACAAAAAGCAGGGGCGGCCGCACGCGCCGCCCCTACAAGGGGTACCCGAGACGGACTAGCGTGGTCCGTCTCTCCGAAGGCAACGTCCGCTTTCACCAAACTTGTCAGAGCACGGTGTCGGCGGTTGCTCGTCCATGAGCATGAGGCGTGCCCCGTTTGCACAGAATTAAATGTGCAGAAACAGGCGCGATCCGTGAGGCGCGCTCCGCGCCGCTTGAGATTAATCCGTACTGTTGAATCCCTTAAATCCGACAATCCGAATTCAAGCCCCAAGGCCGAGCCAACGGAATTGACAGTTGCCTTTCGCAGGTCGAGACGTAAGAATTTCCGTTTCGGCGCCCTATGGACTCGTATCAGATTGCCCTCGTTGCCATTACCTTCGGCGCCGCTATCGTCAACGGCGCGTTGGGGTACGGGTTTTCGTCGATCACCGTTCCGCTGGCACTGCTGTTTCTGACCAACCGGGTGCTAAACCCGGCTCTGGTGCCCATCGAGGTCGCCCTCAACGCCTACGTCCTCTGGGTCAACCGGGCTGCCCTGCCCCTCGTCTGGCGCCGTGTCCTCCCTATCGTCGTCGGACTCGCACCTGGGGTAATGCTGGGCACCACATTGGTTGCGCAGGTCAATCCGGGCTGGCTGAAGTTCCTGACCTTCATCGTGTTGCTGCCGCTCATCCTGTTTCAGGCGGCCGGCTACCGCCGACCTATTCAGTCAGAGAAATCGGTCGGCTTTGTGTTCGGGGGTGGCGTCGGACTGCTCTATTCGGTGACGACGATCTCGGGCCCGCCGCTCGCGGTGGCGCTGAGCAACCAGGGCCTGACCAAGCAGGACTTTCGTGCGGCCCTTGGTTTCATTCGTCTGGCCGAGTCATCGTTTACGGCGGTTGCCTACTACTACGCCGGCCTATATTCGTTCGAAAGCATGGGGCTCATCCCCTACATCCTGCCGAGCATCGCGATTGGCGTCCCGATTGGCTCAGTTCTCATCCAGCGCATCCGTCCCGAGACGTTCCGCCGGATCTGTATGAGCTTCGATGCGTGGATTGTCGCGTTCGGTCTGTCCACGCTGCTCAAGGATCTCCATTTGGTCGAGAGCAACCGCGCCTATCTTGTGATGCTCGCGGTCGGCATGCTCGACTCCTGGCTGCTCTATCGCTTCTTCTCGGTGCAATTGCCGATGGCGAAGCAGGCGGAGTTTCTCGCGTCCACTGAACGAACGGGCCGACTGCAACCGGCTCGTGATGTAGGGGCCGCCTTCAGGCGGCCTGCCCAAGGAGACCATCTATGACACCCTCGGACGGCGCCTCCATTGCGTCGAAGACGCTGCTCGGATTAATCCAGGCGATTCCCGCCGAGCAGACGGCCATCGTCGCACCCGAACAGCACATTCGACTCACGTACGGCGGTCTGCGCAAGCAGGTTCAGGCCGTCGCGGAAGCGCTGGCCGCGTCGGGCGTCAATCGCGGCGATCGCATCGGCATCGCGCTGCCCAACGGTCTGCCGAACGTCGTGACATTCCTGGCTGCGTCGCTGGCAGGGACCGCGGCACCGCTCAACCCCTCGTACAAAGAAGACGAGTTCCGCTTCTATCTCGAGGACACCAACGCGAAAGTGCTGCTGCTGCCGCCCGATGGTCTCGACGATGCGCGCGCCGCTGCTGCCGCGTTGAATGTTCCCATCCTGACGGTGGAGATGGATGGTGCGGGCAACGTCGGCCTCCGCGGCGTGACCGGACGGAAGCCGGTGGCTGCGCCGGATTCAGATGACATCGCGCTGATCCTGCACACGAGCGGCAGTACCGGTCGCCCGAAGCGAGTGCCGTTGAGCCACGCGAATCTGTCGATCTCGGCGGGCAACGTCGCGCGCAGCTACACGCTGTCGTCGAGTGATGTGTCGCTCTGCGTGATGCCGCTCTTCCACGTCCATGGTCTCGTCGCATCCACACTCGCGACGCTGTCGACCGGTGGCACGGTGGTGGTGCCGACGAAGTTCAGCCCGCTGTCGTTCTGGCAGACCGCGAAGGAACATGGCGCCACGTGGTACTCAGCGGTGCCCACGATTCACCAGTTGCTGCTCGCGCGCGTGAAGAAGGATGCGCCGCGCCCGGCCGGTGCTGAGAATCTTCGTTTCATCCGATCCTGCAGCGCGTCATTGCCGCCACAGGTCATGCACGATCTCGAGGCCGCGTTCGGCGCTCCAGTGCTCGAGGCGTACGGGATGACCGAAGCCGCACACCAGATGGCGTCGAATCCACTCCCGCCGTCGCAACGCCTTCCAGGTTCGGTCGGACGCGGAACGGACGTGCAGATCAGCATCATGGATGGTGAGGGCAAGCATCTTCCCGTCGGCGAACGCGGCGAAGTCGTCATCAAAGGTCCCAATGTCGTTCGCGGCTATGAGAACAATCCCGAAGCGAACGCCTCGTCATTCGTCGACGGTTGGTTCCGAACCGGCGATCAGGGCGTCCTCGACGAGAACGGCTATCTCACGCTGACTGGACGCTTGAAGGAAATGATCAATCGCGGTGGCGAGAAGATCTCTCCACGCGAGATCGACGAGGTGCTGCTCGCGCATCCGAAGGTGGCCGAGGCGGTGGCATTCGGCGTACCGCACACGGCATGGGGTGAAGAAGTCGCCGCGGCGGTCACGCTGAACGGCGAAGCGACCGAAGCGGAACTGCTCGCCTACTGCAAGGAGCGGCTCGCCGACTTCAAGCGGCCGAAGCAGATCCACATCACGACAGCCATCCCGCGCACCGCGACCGGCAAGATCCAGCGGCGCGTCGTCGCAGCGGCATTCGCGCCCACGGCGTAGACGCGTGAGGATTGTTATCGCGGGGGCCGGGGCCATCGGCGGCTATATCGGCGCGAAGCTCGCCAAGGCCGGTGCCGATGTCGTGCTGTTCGCACGCGGTCCGCATCTGCAGGCGATGCAGACTCGCGGACTACGGGTGACAAGCGCCGATGGCGACTTCGAAGTCCGCCCCCACGTCACCGGCGACCTCGCATCGGTCGGCACGGCCGATGTCGTCTTTCTCGGCGTCAAGGCGCACGGGTTGACCGCGCTTGCGCCCGCGTTGCGTCCACTGTTCGGCCCCGACACGGTCGTCGTCAGCACCCAGAACGGCATCCCGTGGTGGTACTTCCAAAACTATGGCGGGGAGTTCGACGGTCTTCACCTCGAGCGCGTCGATCCCGGTGGCGTGATCGCCTCATCGATCGAACCGCGGCGCGTCGTCGGATCGCTCGCCTACTTCGCCACCGATATCGCCGAGCCTGGTGTGATTCATCACACCGAAGGCAATCGCATCTCGTTCGGTGAGCCCGACGGCAGCAAGTCGGAGCGCGCCAAGGCCATCGCAGAAGCGCTCATTGCCGCTGGCTTCCGTTGCCCGGTGACGGCGCGGTTCCGGCATGAGATCTGGGTCAAGTTGCTTGGCAACGTGGCGTTCAACCCGATCAGCGCGCTGACCGGCGGCACACTGGAAGAGTTGGCGCGCCATCCGGACACGTCGAAGGTCGTGCGCGAGATCATGGCCGAGACCGAGGCCGTCGCCGGCAAGCTCGGTATCGAGATGCCGATCTCCATCGATCAGCGCATGGCGGGCGCCGAAAAAGTTGGTGCACACAAGACGTCGATGCTGCAGGATCTCGAAGCCGGCAGGCCGCTGGAACTCGAGGCGGTCGTCGGCGCGGTCGTCGAGCTGGGCGAACGGCTCGGCGTACCGATGCCATCAACGCGCGCGGTATACGCGTGCGCGAAGATGCTGAATGAGAAGAGACAGCGTGTAGCGTAGAGCACGGTACGTAGTGTCCGTCCCAGCCTTGGGCGCCAAAGCGCGGCGCGCGAAGGCGGCCGGACCGTCCTCCAGGATGAGGGTGGCATGAGCATCAACAACCGGTGGTTCCAGCTTGTCGCATCGCTCATCGCGATGATCATGATCGCGAACCTGCAGTACGCGTGGACGCTCTTCGTGAATCCACTGCAAGCCGGCACCGGCTGGAAGCTCTCCGACATCCAGGTGGCGTTCACGCTCTTCATCCTGTGTCAGACCTGGGTGCAGCCGCTGGACGGGTGGTTGATCGATCGACTCGGTCCGCGCGGCTTCATCACCGCGGCGGGCGTGCTCTGCGGTCTGGGCTGGGCAGGCATGGGCTACGCCACGTCGTTGCCCATGCTCTATGTCCTCTACTGCCTGGCGGGCACTGGCGCGGCGTTCGTCTATAGCGGGTCGATCGGATCCGCGCTGAAGTGGTTCAAGGAGAAGCGGGGTCTAGCCTCGGGCATCATGGCCGCCGGATTCGGCGGTGGCACCGCGCTGTTCATCCCCGTCATCCAGTCGATGCTCCGTGACAGCGGCTATCAACAGACGTTCCTCGTGACCGGTATTTTCCAGGGCGTGGTCATCACCATCGTCGCGCAGTTTCTGAGGCATCCCGCGGCAGAGGCGCCCGCTGCCGGACAGGCGTCGAGTAAAGCGACCGCGCCCGTGAAGAAGCAGTACACGACGATGGAGGTGCTGCGAACGCCGCAGTTCTACGTGATGTACATCGCCTTCATCCTGATGGCGACCGGCGGCTTGCTCGTAACCGCGAACGCCGGACCGATGGCGAAGTCGTGGGGATTTGCCGGCATGCTGACGCTTGCCGCGACGCTGAGCCCCCTCGCCAACGGCGCCGCGCGCGTCTTCTGGGGTTGGGCCTCAGATCGTCTCGGCCGCGAGAACACGATGGTCTTCACGTTCGTGCTGCAGGCGTTGTGTCTCGTGTCGGTGGCCACGCTCGGACAAATGTCCGGCGCATGGTTCGCCGCAACGCTCGTGGCTGTGTACTTCACGTGGGGTCAGATCTATTCGCTCTTCCCCTCGATGTCGGGCGACTACTTTGGCACGAAGCACGCGACATCGAACTATGCGGTGTTGTACACGGCGAAGGGCGTCGCTTCGATCATCGGCGGCTGGGTGGGCGCGCTCCTCTTTGAACAATCCGGCAGCTGGACGATGGGCTTCTACGGCAGCGCCATCATGGCGCTGATCGCCGCCGTCCTCGCCTACGGCTTGCGCGCCTCGCAGGCGACGGCGAAAGCCAAGGCCTCGAAGATTCCCGTCCCGGCGTGATCGACATTCACACGCTGGCGTTGGAGCTGGTCGCCGCGTACGCAGAGCGGCGGCCGCTGGCCGTACCACCCTCGACTCGCGACGGTCTCGATCTGACGACGGCTTATGGCGTTGAGGGCGAGCTCGTGCGAATGCGACGCGAAGCGGGCCGCACGACCACAGGCGTCAAAGTTGGCTTCGCGAACAAAGCCGTATGGCGCGTGATGAAGCTCGACACGCTCGTGTGGGCGCACATGTACGACGACACGGTGCGCTATGCGAACGCGAATGAAGCGACGCTCTCGCTGGCGCAGATGATCTCGCCGAAGATCGAGCCCGAGATCGTCTTCAAGTTGAAATCGCCGCTCGCAGCGGGAGTCACCGACGCGGCCACCGCACTCGAAGCCGTCGAGTGGCTGGCACTCGGGTTCGAGATCATCGACTGTCCGTACGCGGATTGGAAGTTTCAGCCGGCGGACTTCGTCGCCGCATACGGCCTGCACGCGGCGCTGGTTGTTGGCGATCCGTTCATCGTGACGCCATCACACATCCCTGCGCTCGCCGAACAGCTTCCGACGTTCACGGTTCGTCTCGCGAAGAACGGCAATGTTGTTGAAGAGGGATCGGGTCGCAATTCGCTCCGTAGCCCCGCGCTGTGTCTCGCTGAACTCGCGACGGCGATGTCGCGCGCAAGCACGACGCAGGACGGCGCCGAGCCACTGGGCGCGGGCGATCTCGTCAGCTCTGGTACGCTGACCGAATCCACGCTGATTCAGCGAGGCGCAACGTGGACCGCATCGGTCGAGGGCATTGATCTTCCGACGCTGACCCTCTCGCTTGTCTGACGGGCTGTTGCCATGCACGACGACAAACAACACCGCTACTCCGCGCGGGTGACATGGACAGGCAACCGTGGCCAGGGCACGAGCAGCTATCGCGCCTACTCGCGGAACCACGAGATCGCTGCTGCCGGCAAACCGGTCCTCCCGGGTTCGTCCGATCCGACGTTTCGCGGCGATGCCGCGCGCTACAACCCCGAGGAGTTCCTGGTCATCTCGCTGTCCACGTGTCACATGCTCTGGTATCTGCATCTGTGCGCGGAAGCGAAGATCTCTGTTATCGAGTATGTGGACGAAGCGTCGGGTGTCATGGCGGAACGGCCAGATGGGGGCGGGCGTTTCACCGAAGTCACGCTCAGGCCTCAGGTGGTCATCGCGCCCGGTGGAGATCTCGCACGCGCCGAAGAACTACACGAGCGCGCGCATCACCTGTGCTTCATCGCCAACTCCGTGAACTTTCCCGTGCGCTGTGAACCGCGGACTCGCGTAGCCGATGTCATTTCGCATTCGTCAAGCGACGTCGGGTGACGTTCCGGCGCTTGCACGGCTCCACGTGCAGACGTTCAACGAAACGCATCGAGGTGGCCGAACCGGTGGGCCGTCCTACGAACTGCGAGAGCGACAGTGGCGGGAATCTTTCTCCGTCTCTGAGGGCAGTTGGTTCTGTTTCGTCGTCGAGGACGATGCAGGTGAGCTGGTCGCGTTCGCGAAGGGGACGCCTCACGATGGCGGCGTACCGGGCTACGCAGGAGAGCTGAACAAGATCTACGCCCTTCAACGGGTGCAGCGCCAGGGCGTCGGCCGACTCCTGCTCTGCAACGTGGCGCGGCAATTCCTCACACAAGGTGTGACGTCCATGCTGCTCTTCGGCGACGCCGCGAATCCGTCCAACGCGTTCTACGAAGCATTCGGCGCCGAGCGCCTGTACAGCGACGCTGGCGAATTTCACGGCGGGTACGGCTGGCGTGACCTCCGCGTGCTGGTCGCCCGATGCGGTGAACCAACAACTCGTCGCTGACGTATCGTTCTGCTCGATGCAGGAGGGCAACATGGCGCGCTCGTTCATCTGGGCACCACTGCTTGCGGCTTTGCTCTCTTCGTCGGTGTCCGCGCAGTGGCCCGCGCATGAAGCGCCCGGAGTACCCAAGACCGCCGACGGCAAGGTCGATCTCAACGCGCCGGCGCCACGTACAACTGATGGCAAACCCGATCTGTCTGGCATCTGGATGGCGCGAGCGGGCTTTGAACCCAATCCCCCTCCGGGCCGGCCGCCACTGGCGAGCTTTGGCAACACGGGCATCGGAATGACGGGAGACTTGCCCTTTCAGCCCTGGGCGAGGGAACTCCAGAAGAAGCGTGCGTCGGAGAACAGCAAGGACAACCCTGACGGGCTCTGTCTTCCGGAGAGTCTGCTGCAACTGCATCTGGATCCGCAGCCGCTCAAGGTCGTGCAGACACCCGCAGCGATCTACATCATCTACGAGACCAACTACGGACTGCGGACGATCTTCATGGATGGCCGATCGCTACCGCCGCAAGGATCGCCGCAGCCGTTTTGGTACGGCTACTCGATTGGCCATTGGGACGGAGACACGCTCGTGGTCGAGACGAACAACTATCGCGGCGATGGCTGGCTCGACGCGCGCGGCAGCCCGATCACCGAAGCCGCGACATTCACCGAACGATTCCGCCGCGTCAACTACGGACAACTCGACATCGAATTCACGCTCAACGACCCGAAGGCCTACACGCGACCGTTCACCGTCAGGGTCGATCAACGGCTCATGGCCGACGGCTCGGAGTTGATCGAATTCATCTGTCACGAAAACCAGCAGTTCATGAAGAAGGTGAAAGTCGATTGAGAACCCTGATTTCAAGCGGCAGCCCTTACGAAGCGAAGGTCGGCATCTCCCGCGCGGTGCGCGTCGGATCGATCATCGCGGTGTCTGGGACGGCCCCGCTCCTCGATGGCAAGACAGTCGGAATCGGCGACCCCGCCGCTCAAGCGAGGCGCTGTCTCGACATCATCAAAGAGGCGCTCGAGCGCGCCGGCTCGTCGCTCGATCACGTCGTCCGCACGCGCACGCTGCTGACGCGAATCGAGGACTGGCAGGCCGTTGCCGCCGTGCATGGCGAATACTTCGGCGCCATTCGTCCCGCCAATACCATCATGCAGGTCACGCGCTTCATCGATCCCGACTGGCTGATCGAGTTCGAAGCCGACGCCGTAGTCGAATGAGGACGCGATGAGTGAAGAGGATGTCCCGGTGCTCGTGTTCGAGGGTCCGTATGCTGAAGTCCTGTTTTTGAAGACACTGATCGAGTCCGCGGGCATCGCGACGACTGTGCACGATGTGGCACCCAGCCGGCGGGCCGGGTTCGAACCGAGACTTTACGTCAGACGCGCGGATGCCCAGCACGCGAGCGAGCTCGTGGCTGACTTCCGCAAGAACGGGCACCGGACGTCGTACTGAACCGTCAACGGGACTTCGTGAACGTGGTGCTCCACGTCGGCGCAGCTTTCTTGACCAGCTCGAGCAACTCCGGCGGAATGTCGTCCTCGCCTGTCAGCTGCCGAATCTCCAGCACATCGTCAAAGCCGAGGCCGCTCGGTGCGCGTAGCGCCCATTCGATTGCCGCTTCGAGCGACGGCACCTCGAGGATGTAGAAGCCACCGACCAGTTCCTTCGATTCGGTAAACGGCCCATCCACTACCGTGCGCTTGCCCTTTTTCACCTCGATTCGCGCGCCCTTGCCTGCCGGGTTCAACCCTTCAGCCGCGACCAGCACGCCCGCCTTGTGCAGTTCCTCGTTGAACGCCATGTAGGCAGAAAAGAGCTTCTCGTCCATCGGCGCGTTCGGATCCACCGGCTTGCTGTGCTCGCCCGGCCGTGCAGTCATGATGAAACGCATGTTTCCGTGTCTCCCTTCATCTACTCGACGAACGACCGGCAGGCGGATCGACACCGGGCTTGGGCTTCAGGGTTTGGGCTTTGGGCTTTGGGCTTTGGGCTTTAGGCATTGGGCTTTGGGCTTCCGGTGCCTAGAGGCTGGAGCCCAGAGCCGCGATAGCGTCAGCGCTCCGCAGGCTGTCTCCTTCTCCTCCGCCCGTCGCGCTCCAGTTCCCCGAACACGCTCATCCACCACTCCTGGAACGACGTTGCCAGGTCTTTCGCGCCGAGCCCTTCGATGACCTGGGTATGCGCCAGGCGATCGCCGAGCCGCTGCCCTTGCGGATCTCTGATGAGGGTGATCGACTCGAGGACGATCGCCATGACGTTCGCGCCGGGAATCAGCACGAAGACATTCCGCAGTGCTGACTCCTTCCACGAGCAGATCCGGCCAGTCTGGACGTTGACGACGACGAGGCCGACGAGGAGCTTGCCGAGGCTCTGCCCGCCGATCCCATCACGCAGCAGCAGATACAGCACCGCAACGGCACCGCCCCACAGAGACCCCGTATTGCGATACAGAAACCACGCCGCGATCGCGGGTATGCCGTCCACCCAGGCCGCAAACAGCCGCTTCCGGACATCAACCTTGGCGTAGGGTGTAACGATCCCGACAGACAGGTACTTCAGTGTAGGAAAGTAGACCAGCCCGAACAGCACGGCCGCGAACAGAAGGCTGAGCATCGCCCTCGAAATCGTCGCATGGCTTGTGACATTATCGATAGCTATGCCATCGAGACCTTTCGAGATCCGAGGAACCCTCGAGTCCAGTTATCCCGACGTCTTCACGCCTGAAGCGCTGGCCGCGCTGACCGCGTTGGCCCCGCTCGATGCGGATCGCAAAGCGATCATGAAGGCGCGCATCGCGAGACGCAGCGCGCGGATACGCGATCGCCGGAACATCGCCTTCCTCGATCCCAAGTCGGTCATCCCGCGTACGCAGATCACGGTCCAGGACGCCCGGGACGGCAAGTTCATTGGCAGCGAGATCCCGAACGACCTCAAGCGTCAGTGGATTCAGGGCACCGGTCCGGCGGCGAGGCCAGGCGCAACGGTTGAGACCGGACTGCGCAACATCGCCTACGCACTGCTCTCCGGTGCCGACGGCTGGATGTTCGATGGCGAGGACGCGCTGGGCCAGGTCTCAACGATGTCACTCGACAACCAGCGCAACCTGAAGCTGGCGATTCACCGCGATCCCGTGTTCCTCAAGGTGGCCGAGCGCGTCGCGGGCGAGATGAACACGTGGGCGAAAGGCTTCTTCGGACGCGAGACGATCGCCGACTGGCAGAAACAGCTCGACTTCACGACAAAGATCTTCCGCGCACGCGGCCTGCACCTCGACGATCGCCACGTTCGACACACCGGTGGTGAGAGCTTCTCGGCGTCGATCGTCGATCTGGTGCTCTATGTCACCAACAACCAGCGACGTCTGCAGATGTCGGGGTCCTCGATCGTGTTGTATCTGCCAAAGATTCAGACCGCCGAAGAAGCGGCGCTCTGGAACGACATGCTGACGACGCTCGAGCGTCACCTCGGTCTGACCGTCGGGACGATCAAGGTCTACGTGCTCGTCGAACAGATCGAAGCGTGCTTTCAGTTGATGGAGATTCGCGCCGCGCTCGGGCTGCACTTCATCGGCTTCAACACCGGCCGATGGGATTACATCAACAGCGTTTCGGACGCGATGGCGTGGGATCCGAATTTCGTGAACCCCAACATCGACGCCATCACGATGACCTACGGCTACATGCGCATTTACGAGGACCGCGTTCGCCGCGTCGTGAACACGCCGGATGCGAAGGGTCAGTACGCGCTGTGGCAGGGCGGCATGGAGCCGAACATCCCCGTCGGCTCTGAAGCCGGCGTCACCAACGCGATGAAGCGCGCCGTCGCTGGCGGAGAGCGCGAGCAGCGTGAAGGCGCGAGCGGCAAATGGGTCGCCCATTGGAAGATGGTCCACATCGTCAGGCCGGTGTGGGAGAAGGTGGGCGAAGACAACCAGATCGGACGGAAGTTCCCGCCCCTCACCTACACGAGCGCCGACGCCGATGGCCTCGTGATGCTGGAAGACGCGCCTCGGACCGTTCGCGGCGCGCGCGATCTGCTCAGCGTCGCGTTGCAGTATGGCAACGCCTTCCTGCAGGGGCTGCAGGCCGCGGCGCTCAAGCCCGCCGACTTCTTCGGCAACGACGACGTGCTCTATCTCATGGAAGACATGGCCACGGGCGAAATCCGTCTCAGCATCCTGTGGGAGTGGCTGCACAAGGGCGCGTCGCTGACCGCGGGTGATGACGAGAGCGGCGCGAAAGCCGGGAGCACGTTCACACGCGAGCTGTTCGCGAAGCTGCTCGAGCAGGAATACGAGAAGCTGCAGAAGGCGAGCAATCGCGACGTCCACGACGTCTCCAAGCGGACGACGCTACCCATCGCGCGCGAGATCGCGAACGTCTACGTCACGGATGATGTGAAGCTGCCGTGGTACATCGACCTGCTGAACATCAATCTCAACAACTCGGATCTCAACGAGGCCAAGCGGCGGATTCGGTTGCTGGCGGATGCGTTCCACAAGGACGGCACGCGCATCACCGAGAACCTCGACTTCGCGGCGGTGTCGGCGTAGGCAAGAAAATCATGTAATGCAAAATGCAAAATGCAGAATGCAAACGCTCGAAACCGCACAGTTTTTTGCATTTTGAATTTTGCCTTTTGCATTACGCCGTCAACGTCACTCAACCGGTCCGAGCATCTGCTCGCCACCGGCCGCGACGAACGCCGCGGCCGCGTCGCGGTATCCCGATTCCGCCTGCGCGATGAGCGCGTCGAATTCGCGGTTGCCGCGCAGTGAATCGATCCACGGATCCCGCCAGAAGAACGGCGCGCAATTGAACCCACCTTCAACCGCGCGCTTGAACATCGACAGCGCCTCGGGATGCTCCGCGACCGCGAGTGCGCGGGCGAAGTAATACGTTCCGCACGGGTCACGCAGCGACCACATCTTGAGCAATTGATCGCCGGTCGTCCGCAGGTCGTCACGACGATTTTCCAGCACCGCGAGTGTGCCTTCGAAGAACAGCCGGAACATCAGCGGAAGTCCAGGAGCGATCTGCTGTCGCGCGTGCGCGATCGCACGTTCGCGGTCGCCCATCAGGTCCATGGCGAGAATGGCGATGAGCTGCGGTTCATCCTGATCACACGCAATGGCCTTCTCGTACTCGCCGGTCATCAGATAAGCGTGAGCCACCGCTGTCCGGATCTGCGGATCGAGACGGCGGGCGTGGTCATGTGCGGCGATAGCCGGGCGTTGAAGCCCCGCGTATCGACACGCCTGCACTAACCCTGCAAACAGTTCCGGATCGGACGTCCGCTGACGCACGCGCTCGAGCAGCCGGAGCATCGCCTGCTTGATTCGACCGGTTTCGATCTCCTGCAGCGTATACAGGTTGTGGGCAATCGACAGGTCAGGGTTGAGGGAGAGCGCGCGAGTGAACGCCTCTTCAGCCTGTGCATACGCCTCGTCCGCATCGGCGCCTGAATACATGCCGATGATGCGGTGGAGCCGCGCAATGCGTGCCCATGCCGGTGCGTAGCGCGGGTCTTCCTCGAGACATTGTCGATACAGATCGCGGGCCACAGACCAGGTGCGCACGTGATTGGCCAGCTGATTCGCGCGAAGGTAGTACTCGTATGCCTTCGGATTAGCCGGCACGTCTTGCTTGAGCACCTGGCGATCGTGCGCGCTCAGCGGCAGCGAGAGTGATTCGACGATGCGGCTGGTGAGCGCGTCCTGCAACTGAAAGGCGTCGACGACGCGCACAACCATCGACTGCGACCAACGAACCGTTCCGCCCGGCATCTCTGACAGCTGCGCCGTCACACGCAGTTGATCGTCAGCTCGCAACAGCGTGCCGGTCAGGATGGCATCGACGTCGGCCTTTTTCGCAACGGCATCGAGATCGATTGCATCGGTGGCGAACTGCAAGCCGGTCAAACTGGATCGCACCAGCAGTGAGTCCAGTCCCGACAATGAGGTGGTGAGCGCGTCGGCAAGACCGAAGCCGAGAAAATCGACTTCGGGATCCGCTCGAAGCATTTTGAACGGCAGGACGATCAGCCGTGTGATGGGACGAGGCGGACGAGCCACCGAACCCGTGTCGGCGGACGAAATCGCCGACCGCAGTTCGTCGGCCATCGCCGTCGCGGTCTTGTAGCGATCCTGCGGCTGCTTCGCGAGCGCCTTGTGGACAATGCGGTCTACGGCGGCGACGGCGGCCGAGCCGCCGAGAGCGGGAGGATGGTCGTAGACCACGGCGTGCACCACCTCCGGCACTGTCCGTCCGCGGAACGCCGGCTCGCCCGTGATCATCTCGTAGAGCACGACACCGGTCGAGAACAGATCGCCCCGATGATCGGCAGGCTGCCCCTGCAACTGTTCCGGCGCGAGATACCTCGGCGTCCCCATCAACATCCCTGGCGTCGTCAATTGCACGTCGTGCTCGTCGAGCGGACGCGCGAGGCCGAAGTCGAGCAGCTTGACACCGTGCGGCGTCAGGAAAATGTTCGACGGTTTCAGATCGCGATGCACGAGGCTGTTCCGGTGCAGCGCGTCGAGCGCAGACAACGTCGCCAGCGTGATCGTGACCGCTTCACCAAGTGGCAGCGGTCCCTCTGACATGCGCGAGGACAGCGGCTCACCCTCGAGGAGTTCCATGGCGATGTAGAACTGCCCGTTCTCGGAGCCGACGTCGTACAGCTGGCAGATATTGGGATGATTCACCCGTGCCGCCGCGCGCGCCTCACGCCGGAGCCGTTCAGTCGCGACCGGGTCGGATACATTCGCGCGAATCGTCTTCAGCGCGACCGGGCGGTTGAGCCGATCGTCCCAGGCGGCATAGACGATGCCCATCCCGCCTTCGCCGAGCGTGCCGGTGATTTGGTAGTGACTGATTGATTTCGGCATCAGGCAAGCCCTGCCTTCGAGGGCAGGACTCTCCATCCTAGCACCCTGACTCCGGCTCCTGATTCCTTCTGACGCCTGATTCCCGATTCCCGTTCCCTGAGTCCTGATTCCCTGAGTCCTGATTCCCTGAGTCCTGTTCCCTATGCCTGATTCCTGATACCTGATTCCTGCTGTTGTAGTATTGGCCCCACTCACGAAGAGGGCCCATCATGCGCCATCATCCGCGAAGGCTGACCACGCTCGCTTGTGCCGCCGCACTGATCGCGGCTGCCGCGACGCTTACCGCGCAGTACTCGCTGACGG
>JBKPRH010000461.1:0-11766 GCA_046765795.1 Acidobacteriota bacterium
CCTCAGTGAAGCTGTCATCGTCACTGCCCGGCGCATTGAAGAGACGGTGCAGGAAGTGCCAATCCCGGTCTCAGTGGTCACCGGCAATCTGATCGCTGACGCCGGAGCATTCAACGTGAATCGTCTCAAGGAGATGATTCCGACGGTTCAGTTCTATTCAACCAATCCTCGCAACTCGTCGGTCAACGTGCGCGGACTCGGTGCGCCATTCGGTTTGACCAACGACGGCATCGAGCCCGGCGTCGGTCTCTACATCGACGGTGTGTTCTATTCGCGGCCGGCCGCGGCGACGCTCGATTTCCTCGACGTCGAACGCGTCGAAGTGCTGCGCGGACCTCAGGGTACGTTGTTCGGCAAGAACACCACCGCGGGCGCGATCAATGTCACAACCAAGAAGCCGACGTTCGCGCGCGAAACCGACGTCGAAGTGAACTATGGGAACTTCGGCTTCGTGCAGGGCAAAGCGTCGATCTCGGGTCCGCTCGCCGAAAAGATTGCCGGTCGTCTTTCGTTCTCGGGCACCACACGTCAGGGCCAGGTTCACAATGTCGTCACGGGTGACGATCAGAACGGACTGAACAACGTCGGCGTGCGCGGTCAGGTGCTGTTCGCGCCGTCCGATCGAACGGCGGTGACGCTTGCGCTCGATCACACGAGGCAGCGTCCGGAAGGCTACACGCAGGTCGTCGCCGGTGTCGCGCCCACACTGCGCAATCCGAATCGGCAGTACGCGCAGATTGCCGCTGACCTGCACTACACGCCGCCCAGCTTCAACGCGTTCGATCGCGTCACCGATATCGACACACCGCTTCGATCGAATCAGGACATGGGCGGCGCGTCGCTGAACATCGACTGGAAGGTCTGGCGCGGCCGGATCACCTCGACCAGCGGCTGGCGCTATTGGAACTGGGACCCATCTAATGACCGCGACTTCATCGGCCTGGCGGTGACGCCGATCTCGGCGGCACCGTCGAAGCAGCGTCAGTTGACGCAGGAAGTTCGCTATGCCGGCGATCTGACCGACCACATCGGCATCGTCGTTGGCGCGTTCGCGTTCCACCAGGGCATCGATTCGAATCCATCCTTTAAGCAGGAACAGGGCGACGCCGCCGCGCGTTTCCTGCTCGCACCCAGCGCGGCGGCAGCGACGCCAGGGCTGCTCGATGGGTACGGGTTCAATCAGTATCTGAAGTTCCGAAACGTAAGTGCCGCGACATACGGTCAGCTCGAGATCTCGTTGACCGATCGACTGCGCCTGTTGCCTGGTCTGCGCTTCAACTACGACCAGAAGCAAGTGGACTTCGATCAGCAGATCTACGGCGGTTTGCAGACGACCGACCCGGCGCTGATCGCGTTGCAGCGTTCGATCCTCGCCCCGCAGAAGTATGCGGCGGACGTGAGCGATAACAATCTGTCGGGACAGCTGACCGTTGCCTATCGACTGCTGCAGAGCGTCAACGCGTTCGGTACTTATGCGACAGGCTTCAAGTCGGTGGGGCTGAACCTGAACGGCGTCCCGACCGACGCGCAGGATCGTCCGGTGCTGTCGGCCGCGATGGTGAAGCCCGAGGACGTGCACCACTACGAGTTCGGCGTGAAGACGACGCCATTTCGCAACACGACCGCGAACGTCACGGTCTACAACACCGACATCAAGGACTATCAGGCGCAGGTCGTGAACGCCAGCGTCGGCGTGCTGCGCGGATATCTCGCCAATGCCGAGAAGGTGCGCGTCCGAGGCGCGGAGTTCGACGGCAGCGCGCGACTGACGCGTCACCTTTCGCTCTACGGTGCCGCCGCCTACACCGACGGCCGATACATCACGTTCCGTGATGCGCCGCCGCCGCTCGAGGACACCGGCGGGCCGCAGGTGAAGGACATCTCGGGCTCGGTGCTGCCGGGCATCTCGAAGTGGGCTGGCTCGTTCGGCGCCGAGTACTCGAATCCGACTCGCCTGTTCAGCCGCAATGGCGATTTCTTCCTCGGACTCGACACCAGCTACCGTTCATCGTTCTCGTCGAGCCCGAGCGCGTCGCGCTATCTCATCGTCGATGGATATTCACTGGTGAACGCGCGCGTCGGCTTCCGCTGGACGGATGGCTGGACGGTGTCGCTGTGGTCGCGCAATCTGCTCGACAAGGACTACTTCGAGTTGCTCACGGCGGCGCCGGGCAACACCGGTCTGTATGTGGGTCAACCTGGTGACGGACGCACCGTCGGCGTCACGCTTCGCATGGCGCTCCGCACCCGGTAACACGCAGGGCCCGTCCTTTTTGGGCGTGCCTCGTTGGGATTCGAACCATGGACTACGCACTCCCACTCGTCGTCATCACCTTTGGCGCCGCCATCGTCAATGGCGCGCTCGGTTACGGGTTCTCGTCGATTACCGTGCCGCTCGCGCTGTTGTTCCTGACCAACCGCGTCCTCAATCCGGCGCTCGTGCCGATTGAGGTCGCACTCAACGCATACGTGTTGTGGGTGAATCGGGCGGCGCTTCCGTCGGTGTGGCGTCGCGTGCTGCCGATCGTGATTGGCCTGGCACCCGGTGTGTTGATTGGCACGGCGCTCGTGTCGCAGGTGAATCCGGGATGGCTCAAGTTCGGCACGTTCATCGTGCTGCTGCCGTTGATCCTCGTGCAGGCGGCCGGCTATCGTCGTCCGATTCAATCCGAGAAATCGGTCGGCCTCGCGTTCGGCGGCGGTGTTGGCGTGCTCTACTCGGTGACGACGATCTCAGGTCCACCGCTTGCGGTGATGCTGAGCAACCAGGGTCTGACGAAGACCAACTTCCGTGCTGCGCTCGGGTTCATCCGTCTCGCCGAGTCGTCGTTCACGGCGGTGGCGTATTACTACGCCGGTCTCTACACCGTCGAGAGCTTCGGCCTCATTCCATACATCCTGCCCAGCATCTTTGTCGGCGTCCCGATCGGCGCCTATCTCATTCAGCGCATCCGTCCGGAAACCTTCCGCCGCGTGTGTATGAGTTTCGACGCATGGGTGGTCGGCTTCGGGTTGTCGGCGCTGCTGCAAAGCCTCGGCGTTGTCGAGAGCAACCTGGCATTCCTGGTCTTGTTCGCGGTCGGTATTGTCGACTCGTTGCTGCTGTACCGGTTCTTCACCGTGCAGCTACCTGGCGTAAAACGCGTCGAACAATTGGCCGCGTCCGACGGTCCGGCTAAAGCCGGACACTACGCCTGACCGATGTAGTGTCCGGCTTCAGCCGGACTAGCGATACGCCGCCGCTTGGATACCGTACAGCTCCGAGTACTGGCCGCGCTTCGCCATTAACTCCTCATGCGACCCCACCTCGACGACACGTGAGCCGTCGAGGACGACGATGAGATCGGCCATGCGCACGGTGGAGAAGCGGTGCGACACGAGGATCGTGATGCGGCCGTTCGTGCTTCGCGCGTCGCCGCCCGGCCGGTCCGAAAGGACCGGCCCTACGCTCCGGGTAGCAGCCGCATAGCGTTCAAAGAGCGCGTGTTCGGTCTCCGCGTCGAGCGCCGCGGTCGGCTCATCGAGGACAAGGACCAGCGGTTCGTCCCGCATGAAGCCGCGCGCGAGCGCGAGCTTTTGCCACTGGCCGAACGACACATCGACACCGCCGGGCCATGTCGGTCCGAGCTGTGTCTCCAAGCCGGCTTTGAGTTTCACGATCACTTCGTCCGCGCCCGCTCGTCCGACTGCCGTCATCACCGCCGGTGACTCGTCGAGCCGCGGCACGTCGCCGACGCCGATCGTCTGCCGGGCCTTGAACTCGAAGCGGAAGAAATCCTGAAACGCGCCGGCAAGTCGCGAGCGCCACTGATCGGCACGCAGGCGCGCGAGTGGTGTGTCATCCACCAGGATCGAACCCGCTCGCGGCTCGTACATCTTGGCCAGCAACTTCACCAGCGTGGTCTTGCCAGCGCCGTTCTCGCCGACGACGGCGACGACTGCGCCCGCCGGCAGCATCAGATTCACGTCATCGAGGACGATACGATCGGTGCCGGGATATGCGAATGAGACGTGATCGAAACGGATGCCCTTCGTGAGGCGATCCGGCACGGGCAAGTCCGCCGACGCAGCAACGGCCGCGGCGTAGTCTTCAAGCCACGCCAGGCGAATCGCGCCATACATCCAGAAGCCCGCGAGGAATCCGATTTCGCCGACGGTTGCCCCGATGTACGCGGACAATCGCGCGCCAGCGGCGAGCACGAGCAGGACGCTACTCGCCGGTGCATGCAGTGATGCCGACACGAAGACCACGGCACCGACGTACGCGGCACCGAAGATGGCCCAAGCGAGCGTGTGCCACATGGCCGAGCGCCAGCGCACCTTGCCGATCGGCCGATAGCCGTGCTCCCACGCGAGCCGTCGATCGGTGACGAGGCTGCTGCCGATGCCGGCAATGCGCACTTCTTTGGCCGGCGCCGGCGTGGTCGCGAGCGTGAAGAGATGCCGCGCCAGCCGATTGCTTTGCGCGCTGAGCTCTTGGACCTTTCGCTCAATTCGCGGACGCCATGTGGCGGTGAACGCGGTGGGCAGCGCAAACACCGCGAGCAGGATCAGGGCGGGGTGGACCGACATCAGCAGCGCGATGGTGACGACCAGCCGCAGAATCCATCCGCCTGTCGCAAAGACCGACATGTACATGTGGTCCAGCACGAACACCTGGTTCCGCAGCATGTCGAGCAGATCGAGATAGTCCGGCCGCTCCTGGTGCGCGATCGTCGCCACCGTGGCCTGCAGCCGTGCAACGTGCGACTCGAGCGCGATCGTGACTTTGTCGCGGAACCGCCGCTGCACGCGTGTGCCGACGGTACGCAAGAACCATGTCGCGGCGGCCGAGAGTCCCAGGCCAATCGCGGCCGTCATGACATAGCCCGGACTCTTCTCGAGCACGCCCTTGCCGAGCAGCGCCAGCCAGAGCGCGAGCAGCGCATCGGGGAGCGCCCCGAGCAGCGACAGCACGAACGCGGCCATCATGAGTCCCGGTTCGTGGCGGTATCCAAGCTTGCACAAGCGCCACATCGACGGCAGCGCCGGTGGCAGCTTCGTGCTCACGTCGTGTGGAGCGCGGTGTGTAGTGTCCAGCTTGAGCCGGACGTTCTCATTAGGTGAGGACGTCATACTTCATGTCCTCCTCGCCTTCGACGGCACCAAAGCGCTGCGCCTGCAGATCGAACATCGTTCGATATCGTCCGTTCCTTGCCATTAGTTCGTCATGTGTGCCGAGCTCGATCACGCGCCCGTGCTCGACGACGCAAATGCGATCGGCATGACGGACGGTGGAGAAGCGATGCGAGATCAAAATCGTGGTGACCTGTCTCGTCGCGCCGAGGATGCGATTGAAGATTTCCGCTTCACCGCGGACGTCGAGTTGCGCGGTCGGCTCGTCGAGGATCACGACGCCGGCGCCCAGCTGCACCGCGCACAACGCTCGTGCCAGCGCCACGCGTTGCCATTGTCCGCCTGAGAGCTCGGTGCCGCCGGCATAGCCGCGCGACAAGACCGTGTCGAGGCGAGCGAGCTTCGCCGCGCCTGCTGCTTCGAGCGCAGCATGAATTTCGGTGTCGGGCGCGCCGGCGGGCGCGACGTTATCGCGCAGCGGAAGTTCGAAGCGGGTGAAGTCCTGGAACACCGCGGTGACTCGCGAGCGCCAGGAGTCGAGCTCGAGCTGTCGGATGTCGATCCCGTCGACTTCGATCGCGCCCGATTGCGGGTCGTAGAACCGGCACAACAACTTCGCGAGCGTTGTCTTGCCTGCTCCGTTCTGTCCGACGATCGCGAGTGACGATCCGGCGGGAATCGTGAGATCGAAGTTATCGAGGACGGGCGCGCCACCACCGGGATATGCGAACGTCAGGTTGCGAAAGCGAATCTCGCGAGCCGGCCGCCGCCCCGCGTCGCGATCCCCTTTTTCGACCGCGCCGATCGGTGCCATCGCGGGCTCCAGCCGCAGCACCGCGGCGACGGGCGCCGATGACCCATCAAGCGCCCAGTTGAGACCGCCGAACGCGATCATCGACGCACCGATCGCGACCTGCGCGAACATGACGACGCGGCCGAGATCGAGTTGCCCGTTCAGTACGTCCCGTCCGAGCGACCAGAACACGATCACGTTGGCAGCGACCACGACGAGCAGGCTGAGTGTCACCGGCCGTTCGCGCAGCCGCGTCGCTTCGTACTGAAGCTGATGGAGCCGCGTGCGTCGCGACACAAACCGATCGATGACCCATTCGGCGAGACCGAACAGCCGCAGCTCTTTGCTGGCCGGTGCGTCCACGGCGATGCGATACGCGTAATCGGCATCGCGCTGCGCGCTGCGCACTTCGTCGGTATTGCGATCGCGCCAGACGCCGCTCTCGCGCAGCAGGTAATGTGTGGCGAACCACGCGCCGCCGAGTAACAGCGGCGCCCACCACGTGTAGGTGGCGAGCACGGCCAACGATGCCAGCCCGCCAATCATCTCGACGAGTCCGCTGGCGATGAAGTCCAAGGAGATCGAGAGCGGCGGACCGGTCATGCCCAGATCGAAGTCTCGAGCGACTGTCAGATCGGCGGTGAGCGTCGGATCCTCGAGGTGACCGATCCCGGGCGGACGCACGCAGGCTTCGGTGAGCCGATCGTAGAGCCACGCCGCCGTCCGATCGCCGAGGTTGGCGCTGATGACCTGGTGGATGGGCGCGAGGATCTGCAGGAGGACGAATGCGACGCCCACCAACGTGAGCGGGTCGGTCAGGCTCGTGCCCCTCTGCACGGCAGTGACGAGTTGCCCCATGGCGATCGCAAACAGTGCGGGCAGGAGGCCGCGGGCGATCAGGATGATCCACCAGGCGACGGTCAGTCCGGCATCTGCCCGGGGAAGGACCGAAAAGAACTGCCATTCTTTCCGGGCGCGGAGACTCTGCAGCGTCATGGCCATTTAGACGGTCAAAGAGGATAAACCGTCAGGAGCGTCATTTGGTTACGGCCGGTCCGAAAGGACCGGCCCTACGAGCGGTAGGGCACGTCCTTTCCGCCTTCGCCAAGGCTACGGCGGACCGCCGATGCTCGAAAGAGCGGAGGCTGGTTGGACGTGCCGCGCGTATAATCCACGCCCGAGGGTGCCCATGATTCGCTCGTTGGTCCGCCCCCTTTTGGCAGGTCTGGCCGTGTGCGCGGTCGCGCTGACGCTCGCGGCACGCGTGGCCACTGCGCCCGGCCCGGCGTCCTGGGCCGACGATCTCACTCCCATTACCAAGGCGGACTGGAACTACGACCGCGCCGCGCATCTCATCGAGCGCGCCGGCTTCGGCGCGACGCCCGCCGAGATCGAACGCCTCGCCGCACTTTCGCCTGACCAGGCGGTGGCGTGGCTGGTGAACTACGAGTCGATCGACAACAGCGCGTTGAAACCGTTCGACGAATCCGGCATCTGGGACCGGGGCATGGATCCGTTCCCGCCCAGCCGTGCCGAGGCGGTGCGCCTCGCGCGCGACCGCGGTGAAGGACTCGGCGAGAAAATGCTGCCGCCCGGTTCGGCGCGCCGGCTGCAGCCAATCGTCGACAAGTTCTTCTACGGCTTGTACGCGAACCAGATCGAGACGCAGCGACTCGGGTTGTGGTGGGCGAATCGGATGCTCGCAACGCCACGACCGCTCGAAGAGAAACTCACGCTCCTCTGGCACGGGCACTTCGCGACTGGCGAGAACAAGGTTCGCGACTACCGGATGATGCTGCAGCAGAACCTGATGCTGCGTGCCAATGCCTCTGGCCGGCTGCAGGATCTGCTGATCGGAATCCTCAAGGATCCCGCGATGCTCGTCTATCTCGACAACGGCGAGAACGTGAAGTCGCATCCAAACGAGAACTTCGGCCGCGAGCTGCTCGAGCTGTTCTCGATGGGCGTCGGCAACTACACCGAGCACGACGTGCGCGAAGCCGCGCGCGCATTCACCGGCTGGACCAACGACGTCCTCACCTATAAATTCGATGCTGCGCAGCACGATTTCGCCGAGAAGACCTTCCTCGGACGGAAAGGCACGTTCAACGGCGACGACATCATCCGCATCATCCTCGAGCAGCCGGTCACCGGCGAGTTCGTCGCCGGCAAGCTCTATCGCTACTTCGTGCGCGAGGAACTATCGCCGGCCGTGCGGACGCAACTCGGTCGTGAGTTCCGCGAGAGCGGCTACCAGATCAAGCCGCTGATGACACGCATTCTGCTCTCGAAGGATTTCTATAGCCCGGCGTCGTACGCGACGCAGATCAAGAGTCCGGCGCATCTGGTCGTCTCGACCTATCGCAAGATGGGTCTCCGCGAGACGCCGACGATTCCGGACTTCGGACGCATGACTGGTGGCCTCGGTCAGTCGCTGTTCGATCCGCCGAATGTCGCGGGTTGGGCCGGCGGTCGCACGTGGATCACGCCCGCGACGCTGCTGCAGCGCGGCAACATGTTCCGTGACGTGCTGTTCCCCGACGTCAAGAACTTTCGTCCGCCGGACCGCGCGATGTCGGCGACGGATCAGCGCGTCGGCGAGCGCCTCGCGATGGGCATGAACATCACTGAAGCGACGCGCGAAGGCGACGCCGAGTCGAACAAGATGATCGATCGCGACGAGGACTACAACACGCGCTACGGCGGGTGGGCGGGCTATCAGATCGCGTTCAAGCGCACCAAGCTGATCCCGCGCCAGCCCGTGTCGATCGATCTCGTGTCGATGGTCCAGGCGGCGCACGCCGACACGCCTGAGAAGGTCGTCGATCATTTCCTTCGGCGCTTTCTGCGCGTGTCGCTCGCCGAGAAGGATCGTCAGGTGCTCGTGGACTTTCTGAAGAGCAAGCGCACGGACGAAAGCTCGTTGCGCGAGCTGTTGTATCTCGTGTTGAGTCTTCCCGAATACCAGCTTGGTTAGTGGTTCGTGGTTGGTGGTGATCATGTCTAAATGCCACTGCTCGCGTCGAGACTTTCTGGTCCAAGGGATGTATGGGATCGGTGTCGGCGGGATGCTGCCGCTGATTCTCAGCCGCACATCGGCTGCGCTCGCCGCTGAAGCGCTCCAAGGCACAAGCGTCGAGAAGCACCCGAACCGCATCCTCGTCGTCATTGAGTTGTCCGGCGGCAATGACGGGTTGAACACCGTCGTGCCCTTCGGCGATCCGGCCTACTACCGCGCCAGGCCGAAGATCGGGATCACCGAGCGCGAGGTGATCAAGGTCGCCGATGGCTTCGGCTTCCATCCATCGATGGTCGGCTTCGAGCGTCTGTACAAAGACGGTCGTCTCGCTGTCGTGCACGGCTGCGGCTACGACCATCCGAGTCTGTCGCACTTCTCGTCGATGGGGTTCTGGCACACCGGCGTGCCGAACGGCGGTGAGCCACTCGGATGGTTGGGCCGTCTCGCTGACGCGACCTATCCCGCCGCGTCGAAGAACGTCATCGTGAACCTTGGCAACTCACAGTCGCTTGCCGTGAGAGGCCAGCAGCATTCGCCGCTCGTGTTCGACGACCCGGGCCGCTTCCGTCGCGACGGGACTGACGAGGAGAAGCACGCGCTCGCGATGTTGAGTGAATCGCGAACGACCACGAACGCGACGCTCGACTTTCTGGCGAATACGGCCAAGAACGCCACGGACAGTTCTGACTTCGTTCGTCGCGCCTCGACCAGCTATCGCACGCCCGTGGACTACGGTCAGGGTGGCGGGCTCGCCGGCAACCTGCAGCGTGTCGCTGCGCTCATCGCTGCCGAGATGCCGACGCGTCTCTACTACGTCACCTATCAGGGCAACTCGTTCGACACCCACGTGCAGCAGGCCGACCTGCACACGCGCCTGCTGATGTACACCGCTGACGCGGTCCGCGGCTTCATGGACGACGTCGCGCGGCTCGGACGAGGCGACGATGTGGCGGTCATGATCTTCACGGAGTTCGGACGCCGCGTCGAAGAGAACGGCAGCCTCGGCACTGACCACGGCACGGCGACGCCGATGTTCCTGGTGGGGAAGGCGGTCAAGGGCGGCTTCTATAGTCAGCATCCGAGCCTCACCGATCTGGACGACGGGAACATGAAGATGACGACGGATTTCCGCCGTGTGTACGCGACCGCAATCAAGGAGTGGCTTGGCTACGACCAGACGCAGGCCGTGCTGAAAGGAACCTTCGCACCGATGGGAGTCTTCGCATGACCAACGTCATAGCCGCGAGCGCAGTGCTGGTCGTTGCAGCATTGGCAGCGCAACAGCCGGCTGCGCCGGCGCTCGACTACGAGTACTTCAAAAAGAACGTGCAGCCCGTGTTCGTGAAGAAACGCGTCGGCCACGCCAAGTGCACCTCCTGCCACGCGGGCGAGGGCAGCCCGGTGTTTGCCCTGCAGCCGCTCGCCAAGGGCAGCACCACGTGGACCGAAGAAGAGACCAGGAAGAACTTCGCGGCCATACAGAAAGTGGCGATAGCCGGCAATGCGAAGAGCATGTTGCTGATTCATCCGCTCGACGAATCGGCCGGGGGCGACTTCTATCACAGTGGTGGCAAGCACTGGACTTCGCAGAGCGATCCCGAGTGGCAGCTCTTGCGGAATTTCGTGATGGGGCAGACAAAATGAAAAAGCTTCTTCTCGTCGCAGCCGCATTCGTCTTCTGCACGATCACGATTGCCGCGCAGAACAAGGTCCGCATCATCCAGACCAACAGCGCCGGTGACAACGTCAGCCTGATCGACCCGAAGACGAACAAGGTCGTCGGCGAGATCACCGGCATAGAGGCCGGCCACGGCGCCGGGGCCTCACCCGATGGCAAGACGATCTACGTCAGCAACGAAGCCGAGAGCACGCTCGACATCGTTGACGCCAAGACGCTGAAAGTGACCGCCAGCGTCCCGCTGACGGCCCATCCGAACAACATGGCCGTCGGCAAGGACGGCAAGTATGTCTACGTCGGCATCATCCGGAATCCCGGTGGCGTGGACGTGATCGACACGACCACGCGTCAGAAGGTCAAGAACGTGCCGACGAAGGGCACGATTCACAACGTCTACGTGACGCCGGACGGGAAGTACGCCGTCGCCGGCTCGATCGTCGGAAAGACGATCAACGTGATCGACGCCAAGACCAATGAGCCCGCGTTTACGATCGACATGGACCTCGGTGTTCGGCCGATGACCTTCAACACCAACCCGGACGGCTCGACGAAGTGGATCTTCGTGCAGCTCTCTGGATTCAATGGCTTCGCGGTTGTGGACTTCGCGACAAAGAAGGAGATCCGTCGCATCCAGAATCCCGATTTGCCGCCGGGCAAGGCCACCGTCCCGCAGGGATCGGATCCGTCGCACGGCATGGCCGTCACCTCCGACGGCAAGACGCTCGTCGTCTGCAGCCGGTTGAACAACTACCTCTATTCGTATTCGTTGCCCGATCTGAAGCCGCTCGGTGGCGCCGAACTCACTGGCAAGGGCGCGGGTTGGGTGACGCTCACGCCTGATGGCAAGACGGCCTACGTTGCCAACCCGGTGACCAACGACGTCTCCGTCGTCGATGTCGCGACGATGAAGGAGACGACGCGCATCAAGGTCGGGTACGTGCCGAAGCGCAACGTGACGGTGTCCCTTCAGTAGGAATCAGGATTCAGCAGTCAGGATTCAGGGTTGGGCGTCCTTGCCCAGCCCTGAGGCCTGATTCCCGATTCCCGATTCCTGCCTAAAATACCTCGATGAAATCTTCCCTGGCTTGTGCGGCAGTCCTTCTCGTACTCATCGCGACCGGAACGGCCGCACCTCAAGCACCCACCCCTGACCCAGAAAGC
>JBKPRH010000462.1:0-18001 GCA_046765795.1 Acidobacteriota bacterium
CGCGCAGCCTTCATTGAACCAGGGCGGACACGTCGGGACTGAAGATGCCCGCAATCAACGTGCTGCCGATCACACCGATGACGATTGCGGAAGCGATGACCGTCCCGAAATACACGAGGGCCTTGTCGGCGGGACACTTCATGAGTCGAGGCAACCCGAGATAGAGCACGTAGAGCGCATACAACGCTCCGATCAGTGCGAGGACGCCGAGGACCGGGACGACCTGTAACAACCCGGCAATCCACACAGGCGTCGCTGAGTACACCGCCACCTTGAGCGCCTGTTCGCGACTTCTCTCGGCGCCGAAGATGGGCGCAAGCGCATCGATGATGATCGAGATCAGCACTACACCGACCGCGGCAAAGACCAAACTCGCCACGGCCATACCCAAGGCACTCGTGATGGGCATGCGGTAGGTGCCGAGCAGGCCGAAGTTCTGCCCCACCACCGCAACACCAATCGCTTGCGCGATCGCTGCCGCGCCAGCGAGCGGTAGCACGTAACCCGTGATCAGCGGCGCCGTTTCTGCGCGCTCAGTGGCAATCGCCGCCCAGGTCGAATCTGGCGAGAGACACACGCTCTTTGCACGTTCGACGACATTGGCCATGACGCACCCTTTCAGCGAGAACGCGGGACAGCGATTCCCGGCGGAGTCGCACCGGGCACAGCCGCGCCCGGATTCAGGCTGAGACCGCCCGTGGCCCACGTGCAGTTCTTCGTCATTCCCAGCATCGTGACGCGCTGGCTTCGCATCAGCGCTGGCATGATTGGCGCGAGCTGATTCATGTACGCGATCGACGCCTGCTGCTGTGCCGCAATCATCTGCTGCATCTGTTGCGGCGTCATCGGCTGACCTGGAGCCACCTGCGGCATCGCCGGCATGCCCGCCAGGCCCGCGCCCGGCGCGAGCGCCGCGGCCATCGCCGCAGCGGCTTGTGGAGCCATTGGTGTTTTCTTCTGCTGCTGTGCCTCGAGTTCCTTCGCGTATGCGGCGTTGGTCTTCGCGGCATACGTCAGGATCGCGGGGTCCTGCATTGTCGAGACAAGCTCTTTCTGCAACGCCTCGCAGGGCAACGCCTCATCGCCAGGCCTCACCGCCGCGGCCTGCGCCGCAACCATCGCGGTCTGGAATTTCATCATGTCGGCCTGCGCTGGGACGGCGACCTGCGGAGCGACCGGTGTGCGCACGTTCTGCGCGTGCGCGACGCCGACGGCGAGCGTGAGCGAGAGCGCGACGGCGAGTGGTTTCGACATCGGTGGTCTCCTACTTCTTCTCGAGAGCCTTCTGCACGGCTTTCGCCGCGTTCTGCACGGCCTCGCCAAGCGACTCGTCGTACGACGGCCCTTGACCCGGCACACCGACAAATCCACCGAGGTTGTCCATCGCCATGCCCGTCTGCATCATGTATGCGGCGGCGCCAGCGGTGGCATCCATACCCACGTTCTTGCCGAAGCCGCTCATGCCGGCGCCCTGCATGCGATACAGCATCGGGTTGCCGAGCATGCCCATGCCGCCCATGTTGTTGAATGCGCCCGCGCCCGCCATCTTCGAGAACATCATCGGTCCGGCCATCATCCCGAGATACATGCCGCCGGCGAACTTCGCGACGCCGAGACCACTCTTCAGGCTGAAGCCGCTGCCATCTTTCCCCTTCGCCGTCGTCGAGAGACGCTGCTTGCCATCAGGCTGCACGAGCTTCACGGCGACGCTGGATTCGGTGTTCCCTTGCGGAGTACCGCCCGCGGCGCCCGCCGCTGCACCAGCGGCCGCGCCTGCCGCACCAGCGCGTCCTCCGGCGACGCCGCCTGCCGCCTTCATCAATCCACCAAACGCGCTCGGCTTGTTGACCTTCAGCTCGCTCACTTCCGCGAACAACACAAAGTCAGCGCCCATGTCACCCGCACGCTTCTGTAACTCCGCGGGTGTCGCAGCGGCCATCGGCACCGCCTCGAATTTCGCTTCGGTGAGATCGCCGATCAGACGCTGACGCAGTGCGCGCGTGTCCACCGCCTGCGTCGTCTTGTTCGTGAACTCGGGCACGGCGATGCGCGTGACACCCGGCGTCTTCGGCGCAGGCGCCGCAGATGGCTCGGAACTGGCCGCGACCAGCTTCGCTTCGTTCGCATCGCTGAGTGCTTTCGACATCTCACGGATGTTCATCGCAGCGTTGAGACCGGGCGGGATCTCGAAGAGCGCGGCATCGAGCGTCGACGGCTCGTACTCGGTCACTTCCATCGACGAGACCACGGGCTTGCCATCGTCACCGGTCAACGTCGTCGTGTAGGCGATCGGGAATCCAAGGACCTTCGGGTCGCCGTTGCTCGTTGCCTGGACCTGATCGGTGCAGCCATCCGGTGAGGGCGGCGTCTGTTCCGACGGTGACGGACGATTCGCAATCGACGGTGGGTTGTCGATGTACCAGCCGTCCGTTTCGATGCGCTGCTTGCTGCTGTCGCAGGCACCGGCCATCGGTTGCTTGTCGATCATCACCTTTACGTGACGGGCCTGCTGACCGAACGCCTGCTTGCGCTCGCCCGTGTCGACGATGGTCGTGGCGACCATGATCACGCCAGGCGGCTTGGGAGGACCTGCAGGCGCGGCACCGGGGACGCCTGGGGCGGGCATGCCTTCGGGAGCAACGAGATATGTGTTCGCGGACTTGCTGATTTGAATGGTGCGCTTCTGATCGGGCTGCTTGAGCAGCACCATGTCCTGGAACTCGAAACGCTCGCGTGCACCCTTGATGTAGGTGACGCTCTCGGTCTTCATCTCGCCGTTCGTGTAGACCGACTTGAACCGGACGTCCTGCGGCGGCGGTGGAGCCGGAGCCTTGGCCGGCTCTGGGGCAGCGGGCTTGGCTGTCGGTTGCGTCGGCTTCGCTGTGGACGGTTTGGCGGTGGACGGCTTGGCGGTCGCGGGCCGCGCAGGTGCGGGTGGCTTCTGCGTTTGCGTTTGGGCGATTGCCGGCAGGGCGACGAGCGGAAGCGCCACGGTCAGCGCCACGGTCAAGAACAGGGGGGAACGACGCGCAGATGTCATGTGAGTTCTCCCGTATGTCAGGCTTCGACCCTGAATACGGATAAGTGCCATCTGCCGGAAGAACGTTTCAGTTGGTTCGTGGTTGGTGGTTCGTGGTTAGTGGTTAGTGGTTAGTGGTTCGTGGTTATGGTTTCCACCACCAACCACCCACCGCCCACCACGAACCGATTTCTACCAGTCGAACTGGAACGTGAGTTGGAGGGCCCGAGGCTGGACGACGGCCACGTAGGTGCCAAAAAGAGCGGACGTGGCGCTGGCAGAGCCGATGACGCGCTGCGGCGTGTTGAACACGTTGAGCACCTCCATCGTGGCGCGTGCGCGACGGCCGCCAAAGCGGACCGTCTTCTGGAGGGTCATGTTCAGATTGAGATACTTCGGGTTGTTGGCGAACTCCGCGATTGGGGCGAGTCCCAATAGCGACCGCAGCCGATTCGCGTCCTCGGTGGATAGCTCGCGCACGCTGTTGCGGGAGTAGTTGAAACCAGGGCACGAGACTGTGCGGCAGATCTCCTCGTTCACCCAGTCGTTCAGCAGGCCGTCGCCGTTGATATCACGGGCGGCATTCACATTGAGCGGCGCCTCGCTGTAATGCTCGAGGATCCCCGCCCACTGAATGTCGAACGGCAAATCGACTTCGAGATGGGCCTTCAACTCGTGTCGGCGATCGTTCGCCCCCGGGCCGTCATTGAGATCGGGTCGCGAGGGCACCTGAATGACGGATCCGAAGCTGAGGCCGTTATCCTCGGTCTTCGACAGCGTGTATGCGAGACCGCCCTGGATGCCGCGGCTCAATCGTTTCCGAAGATCGACGAGCAATCCTTTGTAACGAATGAACCCGAGGTTCGTGCTGAAAGTATCGCTCGCGATCGACGGATTCCTGCCGAGCGCACCCTGACCGAAGATGTTTGCCGTGCCAGGAATACCGGCATTGCGATCGACCGTCATCACCTGATCCCAGCCGCGGTTATAGACATAGCTGATGTCTATCCCCAGGTTGGTCGTGAGCTCGCGACGATACCCGATCGATGTATTGAGGTTGTACGGTGTCGTCAGATCCGGGTCGATCGATTGAATGGCTGGTGGCGGGACGCTCACCAAGCCAGACGTCGCATCCGGGAACGATGGATTCGCGATGACGACACCGATGACTTTGGGTGGCGTAAATCGCACGTTGCCGAGGACGTTCAGGACGACCTGGTCGTAATACAGTCCCGCGCCGGCATGTATCGCGTGTCTGGTGCTTCCGCCCGGTGCCCACACAACACCGGCACGTGGGGCAACGTTGTTCTTGTCGCCGCCGATGCCCGGCCCAGGCTGGCCCGTTACCTCACGGAGCGCTTCGGTCTTCGCCGATTCGTAGTCGTAGCGCAACCCGAGGTTCAGCGTCAGGTCCGGCCGCGGCCGCCAGTCATCCTGTACGTAGAAACCGGAGAGCGTGTTCGGGCGATCCAGGCGCGTATCGCCTCGGAATTGCGTGAACTGGAAGGGCACGCCGGCGAGGAACTGTGCCAGATTCGCGAACGTGTAGGTGCCGCGCGAGTCGGCATCGAAGAAGCTGTCCGATCGAAACACCTTCACGTTTCCGCCGACCTTGATCGCATGATCACCGGTCCGCCCGCCGCTCCGAATCAGCGTGAAGTTGTCTACGACTTGAAACAGCGGCTCGCGTCGTCCTTGCGGGAACGACGTGCTGCCGCCCAACGAGAACGCGCCCTGAACGACGATGTTCGTAAGCGAGGGCTGCCTGACGTCGAAGTCCGAGTACGTGTGGCCGCCCTGGAAATACAGCTCGTTGAGGCGATTCGAGGCGGGCACCCACTTGTGCGTCGCCACAACGTAGTTGTCGCGAACGAGCGACGTGTTGCCGTTGTAGTCGAACAGGGTGCCGCCCTCACCGGCTGTGGTCGCCGAACGCCGGAACGTGTATCGCGTGGTCAGCGTCTGCGTGAGCGTCAGCGTGCCGTCGATGCGTGCGGTGATGTTGTGGCCGTCGTTGTATTCCGGACGCACCTGGCGAATCAGGCCACCCGCCCCGAAGATCGAGAGCGGGATACCGTTGGCCGAGAGAAACCCGCGCGTGACATCGGAGAACGCGGCCGTGGACGCGGGCATAACCTGTGTGGCCTCGGACTGTGTGTCCTCGCTGAATCCTTCATACGCGACGAAATAATGCCAGCGATCGCGCTTCAACGCCCCGCCGGCATTGCCACCAAATATCGTCAACCAATACGGCGGTTCGGGGACCTGGCGGCTCGCGTAGGGGCTGCGTGAATTCAGCGCGTCGTCGCTGAGTGCGAGAAAGACACTGCCGTTCGGGGTGTTCATGCCCGAACGCGTCACCACGTTGATGATTCCGCCGGACGCCCGGCCATGCTCGGCGTCATAGTTGTTGGCGAGCACCTGGAATTCCTGCAGCGTATCGAGGGCAACCGCCATTCGCTGAAAGCCGCTGATGTCGCTGGTGTTGTCTACGCCGTCGAGCGTGAACTCATTCGATCGGTCTCGAGATCCGGTAAACGTGTCACCGAAGGCCTGCGCGGCCGGCGTGAGCCTGAGCAGTCGAAGGTAGTTGCGCCCGAAGAGCGGCAGGAGATCGAGTTGCTCGCGGTTGATCCGCATCTCGATCGCCGACGTCGTTGTATTGACAATGGGCACGTCGGCGGTGACGACGAGGCTCTCGCTCAGTCCGCCAACAGGAAGCTCGATGTCGATGATGGGCTCGGCGCCGAGCAGCAGGATCAACCCGTCGCGGACGACCGTTCTGAACCCTTGCCGGTCCGCAGTCAGCGAATAACGTCCGGGCGGCAGTGCCGTGGCGCGATACCGGCCGTCGTTGTCGGTCGTTGCACGCCGCAGGAAGCCGGTATCGATGTTGAGGACAGCGATGGCCACATCGGCAATCGCGCCCCCTTGTGCATCGCGTACTGTCCCGATGATTTGAGCCGTGTCGGCCTGAGCGAACGCGGATCCGGGCAGGATGACCGTGACACACCAGACCGCGAGCAGCCCAAACGCCCTCTTCATACGCGGTCTAGTGCGTCCACCGCGCCGATCGTATCCCTACTACAGCTCAGTTCGGCAACGTACTCAGTTCGCCGGTGCGCCGAAGGCCTTTCCGGTCTTCTCGGTGCAGCCGCCTGGCGGCATCGTCATGCCGCAATGGATGATTGCTCCTCCGACGGCACCGAATGGACGGCCATCCCTCAGCGGATGGAGTGTCACACCGATGATGGTGCCTAGCGGAAAGCTCTCCACGGTGATCCCGTTCCTCGCGATGTTCGCCGCCGACCCCGTCTCGACTCCCCACACGACGACCTTGCCGTCCTTCTTGAGCGGCTTGCCGTCGTCACCGAGGACCTCGAAGACGAGCTGCGCATGATTGCCGCCGGGAATGAACCGTGTGAGCTTGCCGGTCATCGACTGACTCTTCGTCATGTCGTACATCGCGAATGAATGGTGTGCGAGCGCCGATTGCGACAGCCAAATGATGAAACCCGCAATGATGAAGCCAGTTCGTTGTACGCCTTGTGACATGACTATTCGTTCTCCGGTTTCTTCCAACCTTGCTCGAACTTTGATTCCCAGTTCTGCGCCCACGGACGTCCGAAGTAATCGATATAACCTTCGTCCACGGGCGTCATCTGCGTTGGACGCCCGTCAGCGCCGTTGACGATCGTGCTCTGCACACGGCACTCGACATAGGAGAACCGCTGCTCGGGATCATCAAGCGACCGGGTCTTTTCCCATGGCGTCACCATGTGTAGCGGACGAGTGAATGCTTCGGGATCGTAGAAGGTCGTCTCCACGGTGATCGTCTTGCCGTCGGCTGATGGCTTGAACACCTCGATCGTTTCCATCTTGTTGCTGAACTCGAACATCGAGTGCGAGAGCGTCCAGCCCTGTACGTTCGCGGTCCATGCGACGAGCGTGTTGCCGTTCCAGAAGCCGACGGTCTCGCCAAACCACTGCGGGACCTTCTGGACATGCTTGCGGCCAACGAGCACGCGGCGCAGCAGGTTGTCGGCGATACCAGTGAGGAACTGCACCTGATTCGGCGTGACCATCACTTCGATCGGTCCGCCATGTGCGGCTTCCGCCCACCAGCGCATGAAGCCTTCGGGATAGCAGAACGCTGCCATCCACTGCGGTGCGTTGCTGACGGCCTCGTGATAATTCATCTGCACCATGCGCTTCTGATACTCGGGCGTGAGCAACGAGAGCATCGTCGCGGTCTGGAGGTTGCGTCCCCACGTCCACTGTTCGCCGCGCGCGCCGCGCTGATACCAGCCGTCCCAATCGGGCATCGTCTGCCGGGTGTGCACAGTGGGCCCGCCGGCTTTCTTCGCTTCGGCCATCAGTGCCTGGTAATGTTCGGCGGCGGTCTTGTAGGGATACGGGCTGGCGATTTGATTGATGGGCCGATCGAGGTTGCAGTCGCCCCAGTGACCGGGCCGGTTCTCGCGCGCCCACATGTCGGTGAGCTGCCGCGGCGTGTTGCAGCGGGAGTAGCGTTTATCGAGCCAGTACTTCTGATCGAGATAGAAGTTTTTCGTGGTAAAGAGATCGACCGGAAGTGGTGTCACGCCTGCCGGTGGAGTCGTTGACGTCGGTGGTCCAGCGGCGCGTCCTCTGCCACCACCGCGGCCGCCGCCACCCTGCGCGAGGACGCTGTCGCCGAGTGACATGCCAATCGCCACGGCAGCAATCACGACCATCGCGCCCACGGTTATTCGTGCCGTTTTCATGTATAAGTGCTCCCTCGACCGCTTCACGCTGCCATAGCAGTGTTGCGGTCCGAGGATAAGCTATCACGTGGGCTACACTCCCTCCCACACCCCTTTTCACGAGGCCATTCATGCGCCGCACGTTGTTGCCTTTCGGTTTGATCGTCGTTGTCGCGCTCGGGTTCTGGACACTGGCTGGCCGCGCGGCGGATAAGAACCGGGACTGGGCGGCGTATGGCGGCGACAAAGGCGGCATGAAGTACTCGCCGCTCGATCAGATCAACAAGGACACCGTCAAGAATCTGAAGATCGCCTGGCGCAAGCCGGGTGTGCCCGACGAGCTGAAGACCTCGTTCCCCGATGCGAATGCCCCAGCGAACTATCAGCACACCCCGTTGATGGTGGACGGCGTGCTCTATATGAGCAGCTCGGTGGGCGCGGTCGTCGCGCTCGATCCCGCCACCGGCAAGACGCTCTGGTTCGACTCGCTGCCGCCGCGACCCGACGGTCAGGGCCTGGCGCGGGGCGGCTCGACACGCAGCCTCGCGTACTGGACCGACGGCCGCGACGCGCGCATCGTCACCAACGTCGGCGCCAATCTCGTCGCGCTGAACGCCAAGACCGGCAAGCGCTATCCAGATTTCGGCGAGAACGGCCAAGTCGATCTGACCAAAGGCTTCGAGCGTCCGATTACCGGCTGGCGCTGGAGCAGCGGCCCGATGGTCGTGAAGGACGTCGTTGTCGTCGCTGGCGTGCCATCACCGGCGACCGACATCCTCAACGAACGCACGCGCGCACCGAAGGACATGCCGCCCGACGATGTGCGTGGCTATGACGTGCGGACCGGCAAGCTGCTGTGGACGTTTCACGTCGTTCCGCGCAAGGGCGAATTCGGCAACGAGACGTGGCTGAACGATTCGTGGACCTATTCAGGCAACAGCGGCGCATGGTCGCTCATCAGCGCGGACGAGGAACTCGGCTACGTCTATCTTCCGTTCGAAGAAGCGACGGGCGACTACTACGGAGGCACTCGCCCAGGGAACAATCTCTTCGCTGAATCGATCGTCTGTCTCGACGCGAAGACCGGCAAGCGCGTGTGGCACTTCCAGACGCTGCATCACGGGATCTGGGATTACGACATCCCTGCCCCGCCCGTGCTCGGCGACATCACCGTCAACGGCCGTCGCATCAAAGCCGTCGCGCAAGTCACAAAGCAGGCGTACGTGTTCGTCTTCGATCGCGTGACGGGCGCACCCGTCTGGCCGATCGTCGAGAAGCCCGTGCCTCAAGGCAACGTGCCCGGCGAGTGGTACTCACCGACACAGCCGGTTCCTTCGAAGCCACCAGCATTCGATCAGCAGGGCGTCACAGAGAACGACCTGATCGACTTCACGCCAGAGTTGAAAGCCGAGGCGAAGAAGATCGTCAGCGAGTACAAGTCTGGACCGCTCTACACGCCACCGGTTCTACTCGGCAGCGCGGATGGACCGAAGGGCACGCTGCTCGTGCCGGGCACCAATGGCGGCGCGGATTGGGGCGGCGCGGCTTTCGATCCAGAGACCGGCATTCTGTATGTGCCCTCTGCGCATATGCCGACGGTTGTCGCGCTGGGCAAATCGCAGCATCCCGAATCGACGCTGCCGTACGTGAAGCAGCAGGCGCCGTGGCCATTCGGTCCGCAGGGTCTGCCCGATCCGTTCAAGCCGCCGTACTCGCGTCTCGTCGCGATCGATTTGAACAAAGGCGACATTCTCTGGTCGGTTGCCAACGGCGATGGCATCCGCAACCACCCCGCGTTCAAGGGTCTCAACCTTCCACCGATCGGCACACCAGGTCGCAATGCCGCACTCGTGACGAAGTCATTCGTCTTCATGGGTGAAGGCAGCGACGCCGGTGTGGGTCTGCCTCCCGGCGGAAACTGGGGCGGCAAGATGTTCCGGGCCTTCGACAAGAAGACCGGCAAGATCGCGTGGGAGATGGAACTGCCCGCTGGCGTCAGCAATGCGCCGATGACCTACATGGTCGGAGGCAAGCAGTACATCGTCGTCGCGATCTCCGGGCGGCAGTATCCCGGTGAGCTCGTCGCGCTCTCGCTGCCTGATTGAGTCAACAGGAGCTCTGACGCAGGTCTTGAATCCCCCGGGCTCAGACCTGCGCATCCTCTCCCATCGTCACGCTCGCCCATTTCCCAAGCACGCCGTTTGCTCTGATCGCTCCCGCACACGCTTTTCCGGCCAGAACCAGCGATTGGCGAGGCCGGACGATGACAGAACCGTCGTCGGGCCACCAGGTTCGTATGTGGGGAACGTGTAGGGAGGAAATTCCGATGATTCGCAAGGCTGCGGCTACCGTGATTGCTCTTTGTTTGAGTGCGTCGCCGCTTCATGCCCAGAACGCGCCGAGCACCAAGCCGATCGTGAACGAGGCGTCGGCCACTGTGCACAAGACCCCCAGCGTCGCCAGCCCCGTGATTGGCAATGCACCGCGCGGGACCGAGCTGGTCGTGACGCGTGAAGTCGGCGACTGGGTCAAGATCGCGTGGCCCTCGTCTGCCGATGGCGTTGGCTACGTTCGCAAGAGCGCGCTGGCGCAAGTCGCCGTGACTCCTGCGGGGGCAAAGGTAGCGGCCGGTGCCCCGACGTCGGTGAGCGCGAAGGCCGTGACGCCAGCACCGTCAGTGGCGCCGGTCGCGGTTCGCGAGCAAATCCCGGTGTCACAGCCGCGCGTGCCGCAGGCTGGGACGCACTACGTCGCACCAACGCACATCTTCGGTGTGGGCGCGGTGACCGGCTCGTCCCGTGGCTTCGGCGGAAGCGCGCGTGGGTGGAAAGCGGGCCGTCTCGGCGTGCAGGTCGCGGTGTCGCGCTTCACGTATGACAGCGTGGACCTGCTGAGCCGTGCGACGGTGACCGACATCGCGCCAGGCCTGCTGTTTGCGTTGAACGACCACGTGACCGATACGCTCTGGGTGCGTCCCTATGTTGGCGCCGGCGCGCACTTCGCCCGCTCGTCGCGTACGTACTTGATCTTCCCGGGCGTGGTGGCGGAGTCGGCCAACACCATGGGCATTCGCGGTTTCGTTGGTGCTGAGTTCTCGCTCGCCAGCGCGCCGCAGCTCGCGGTCAGCTTGGACGTCGGTTACCTCCATCAGCCCGAGCCGTTCATCGGCTTCGAGCCCAGCGGCATGGGCTTCACCATTGCCGGTCATTGGTATGTGAAGTAGATCAATTCCCAACTTCCAACTTCCAACTACCAACCACTCCCAATTCCCAACTCCCAATGTGAGTTGGCCGTTGGGAGTTGGGCGTGGTTGGAAGTTGGGAGTTGGTCGTTGGGAGTTCGGATCAGCCCTCGTACTGCAACACGTTCAGTCCCGCGTTCCAATCACTCACAAACAGCAAACCGTCGGTCATCACGAAGATGTCGGCAGTCTTTGCGGCGAGTGAGACGTTCGGCCGCGGATCGACCAGCCGCTTCGGCACCGGCGGCACCCATGAGGCCACTTCCCTCGGCGCGAACTGATCCTTGATGTCGAAGATACGGACTCCGGCGTTGTTGTAGGTCGCGAAGATCATCTCTTCGCTGCGGAACGATCCCGGGCGGTTCTCGTGCAGGTTGTGTGGGCCGAACGTCCCCGTCGCGCAGAAATCGCGATCCTTCGGCGTGGGCAGCGTGGCAATCGGCACCGGATTCTCCTGCGCGCGCACGTCAACAATGAACGTGTGGAACGTGCCTTTGGCGCAGCGCTCGGCATTCGCTTCGTCGGCGACGACGACAAGGTTGCGCCCAGGTAAGGGCAACGCGGTGTGAGTGCCGCCGGGAAACGGCGGTGACCAGTTGATGTGCGACACCAGCTTCGGCGTCGAGCGATCGCTGATGTCGTGTATCGTCAGACCGCCATCGCGCCATGCGCCATACGCGCGATCACCAGCGATGATTGCGTGATGAAGTGCCACGCGCTTCCCTTGCGGCACCGTCGATTTCTCACCGCCCGCCCGATGCATGCCGGGCAGCCACCAGCGCGATACGATCTCCGGCTTCGTCATGTTCTGCAGATCGACGATGCAGAAGATGTGGTCAGTGAAGCCGTCGAAATGCGCAGAGAGGTACGCGTAGCGTCCACCCATCCATGAGAGGCGGTTGACGCCGAATCCCGGAATCTCGAGGAACGCGATCTCTCGCATCTCGCCAGGCTTCGAGATGTCGTGAATGCTCAGGCCCGACCGGAACTTCTTCTTGTTGGTAATGCTGTCAACCAGCGCGTTCTCGAAATAGCCACGCAGGTTGTCATACGACTGCATGGCCACGATGTTGGCGCCGTTGGCGAGCAGCATCACATCGTCGGCCACCTGCAGGTGATGCGTGCGCGTGTTGACACCGGCGGTAAAGAAGCCGACCGGCTTCAACCGCCGTGGATCGGTGGCGTCGAGAATCGTCACGCCGTCACTGAACATGTGTCCGACGTAGACGTGACGCCGGTTGACCATCACCTGCACACCGTCCGGCCGTCCACCTTGATCGCTGTATGAAAGGTGACGAATCCTGCGTCCAATGCCAGCCGCAGGCACGACCGTGTCGGGCGATGGCGTCTGCAGCGGCGCCAGCGCCGCCAGGGCGAGCATCCCCTTCAGATGCTCGCGACGAGTGAAGGTACGCATGGTGCACACCTTAGCTCAAAAACGCGAACCTTCGCCTCCCGTCCACATTCCAGCAAAGTTGCGCCATCCATGAAGGGCCACCATCAGAAGATGCCCCGGGATGAACGCAAGCAGGCCGCACATCGCGGCAAAGTGCCAGATGCGCGTCAGCCGGAATCCGCCGAACGCGTAGACCAGCCACGACAATTGCACCGGCTTGTAGAGCGCGAAGCCGGTGACAAGGCTGACCACGATCAGCAGCAGCGCGATCGTGTAGGCCAGCTTCTGCAGCGGATTGTAGGTCTCGGTCATGTCTGGCTTCGGACCGACCAGCATGTAGTACCGGACCATCGGCCACACGCCGCGGGCGTCGCGACGCGCGAACAGCACCTGGCGGGCATTGCCGCTCACGACCTGATACGTGAAGTAGATCACCATCGCAGTCGCGAGCAACCAAGCAAACGTAAAGTGCCACTGCAGTGCCCCGCCGAGCCATCCGCCGATCCGAAGAATCGAGGGCGGCACCGGAAGATCTGACGCGGGAAGCTTCTCGCCAAAGGACGGAAACGCGGCGAAGACTTCGAGGCCGCTGCCGATCAACACCAGGAGCGACAGCGCGAACGTCCAATGACAGACGCGCACGATGGCCGGATGCTCGAGCCGGTCAGGCAGCATCAGAGTCCTCCGTACCAGCTGTAGCCCTGGTCCACCCAGTAGCCGCGCTTCACGCCGAGCGCGTCGCTCACGCGCAACCCAACGATGTACTTGGCTTGCTTGTAGCCAAGTTTGGTAGGCAGCACGAGACGCAACGGCGCCCCGTGCTCACGTGTCAGTGGGCGGCCGTACATCTCATCGCACAGGAGCGACTGCCAGTGACGCGCGGTGGCCATGTCGAGCGACTCGTAGTAGTCGTCTCCGCACATGACCTCGACGAAGCGCGCTCGCTGATCCGCGCCAACGAGCGTCAGCACATCGCCGAGCCGACTGCCGCCGAAGCTGCCAATCACATCCCAGCCCTCGATACAGATATGACGTGTGTGCTGCCGCACGCGCGGCAGTGACCGCAGATCGCGAAGCGTGTACTGGCCAGGCTTGGCGACGAGACCCGATATCTCCAGACGCCATTCATCAAGATCGATCTCGGGATCGTCCACGAGATATGAGTTCAGCGGGAACCGATCGAACGGCGTCACCTCGGCGTCGGCATACGTGGGCGCAGCCAACCTCGCGTCGAACGTCCGCTCTGAGATCGCATCGCTCAGCGCCAATCCACGCGCGATGACGCGCGACCGCCACGTCGGTTGAAGCAGCACAGCCGCACCCGCCACCGGGAGCATCTTCAGCAGCTCACGCCGCGTCGAGCGCGGCGGCTGCGGCACAGGCATGACATCTCGATTGCGCACAACAGACCTACGCACCTGCCCCGGTTCCGGATTGACTGTGCCGTGAACCAATCCGATGTCGCTGCCCGCGCGTAGCGCCTAGTGGTTGGTTACTGGTTGGTTCGTGGTTCGTGGTTGGTGGTTCGTGGTTGGTGGTTCGTGGTTCGTGGTTGGTGGTTCGTGGTTCGTGGTTCGTGGTTGGTGGTTGGTGGTTCAAGAGAGGGACAAGAAATGACGCTTTCAAGGTTGTGCGGAACGGCGCTGGCTATCGTGACAATGGTCGCAACGATTGGCTACGCCGCGAAGAATCCCGTCGTCGGTGGCAAAGAGATGTTCCCGAACAAGAACATCGTCGAGAACGCGGTCAACTCAGCGGATCACACGACGCTCGTCGCTGCTGTGAAAGCTGCTGGTCTCGTGGACACGCTGATGAGTCCCGGACCGTTCACCGTATTCGCCCCGACAAACTCCGCGTTCGCAAAGCTGCCGGCCGGCACTGTGGACACCCTGCTCAAGCCCGAGAACAAGGGCATGCTGACGAAGGTACTCACGTATCACGTCGTGCCCGGCCGCATCTCGAGCGCGGATCTGAAGAAAATGATCAAGAAAGAGAACGGCATGGCGACGCTGAAAACCGTCAGCGGCGGAATGCTGTGGGCGTCGATGAGAGGGAACGACATCATGCTGAAGGACGAGAAGGGTGCCTCGTCCAGGATTACGCAGGCAAACGTGTTCCAGTCAAACGGAGTGATTCACGTCGTCGACAGCGTGGTCCTTCCGAATTGACGGAACAGGAGCAGGGGAAGAACTCCCCCCTTCCCCTGCTTCAGTTGTTCATGATCATCCGCGAGAGTAGATACAGGCGCGGCTCGAGCGAGCTGAGAAAAATGTATTCTGCGTCGTTGGAATGTGCGCCGGCACCTAGCAGACCTAATCCCTCGATCACCGCAGCGCGAGTTTCGAGCGCCGCAATGGCCGCGTCAGTCGCTCCTCCCTGCCCTTCGGTTGCCACTCGCAAGGTCTGTCCAATCTCCGAATAAACTTTCTGCGCCCGCTGCGCGAGCGCACGCGACGCGTCAGTCGGTTCGAGTGGCGGCCTCCGCCGCTCGAGCACGACATCGACCTTCGTGTCCGGGATCAGCGTCTTGGCCACCCGCTCGCGGACACGCTTCTCGATCACATCCCAGCTCGCCACTTTCTGCACGCGAACGTCGGCCATCGCCTGCGCTGACGCCGGGATGATGTTGCGCACCGTACCTGCCGACGCCACCGTCCAATTCAACTTGATGCCTGTGGCGGGATCGGAGAGGTCGCGCATCTGCATGATCTGATGCGACATCTCGTAGAGCGCGTTCCGCCCCTGCTCGGGCGCCTGTCCGGCGTGCGAGGCACGGCCCGTCACTCGCAGCAAGAGCGCGCCGCTTCCGGTCGTCGCCAACTCGATGCGGTCGTTGCCCGGTGCACCTCCGCCCTCCGCAGATAACACGACGTCGTGCTCGCGACCGAGACGCGTGAGCACACCGCGCGATCCAGGTGCGCTGATCTCTTCGTCGCCCGTGATCAGCACCGTGAGCAGCGCGTACGGCTGCGACTTCATCGCCTGAACGATCGCGAGCGAATGCAGGATCAGCGCGACACCCTGTTTGTCGTCGGCGATGCCCAGGCCGTAGGCACGGTCGCCGTCGACGCGGAATGGCTGCTTCGCGCCCATTCCCCGTTCGTACACCGTGTCCATATGCGCGAGCAGCAGGATGCGGCGCGTGCCTGTGCCCTTGAAGCGCGCGAGCACCATGCGGCCGATGCGCGCCGGCGTATCGTCGAAGCGGGCTTCGGACCCTGGCGCCACGAACTCGACCTCGCCGCCCAGCGTGCGCAAACGGTTGGCAATCACCTCCGAGATCCGATTGAGCCCCTCGGTATCACGGCTTCCCGATTCGATCGACACAAGTTCCTGCAGCGTCTTCAAATACGCGCCGCGCTCTTGCTTCACGCGCGCAAGCAGCGGATCGGCAGCCTGGCCGCCCGTGGAAATTGTGAGAACCGAAAGTCCGATCAGGATCAAGAAAAGGCGTGTCATGTGTTCAGAATCCTGTTGCCGGAACGTTATCACGCTAGACCTGCGCGCTTGACTGGCGCAAGATCGCAACGTTTAATCGCTGCACTCCATGCCAGATGAATCGCGTCAGCGGATTGGCCGCTACGAAATCGTCGGACCGCTCGACGCTGGCGGCATGGGCCAGGTGTATCGCGCCTGGGATCCGAGCCTCCGCCGCGAAGTCGCCCTGAAGATTCTCCGCGATGAAGTGGCCGGTGACCCAGCCCGTCGTCATCGTCTGATCGAAGAAGCCCGCTCCGCGGGCGGACTGAATCATCCCAACATCCTCGCGGTGTACGACGTTGGCGAAGATCGGGACGTGGCGTTCATCGTCACCGAACTGATCGAGGGTCGGAACCTCCGAGACGAGGTCGTCCGGGGACCGCTCACGATCAAACGCCTCCTGGATCTGGGCGTCCAGATCGCGTCGGGTCTGCGCGCCGCGCACGACGCCGGCATCGCGCACCGCGACTTCAAACCGGCCAACGTCATGCTGACGCGCGACAGCCGCGTCAAGATTGTGGACTTCGGTCTCGCGAAAGCGTTCGCCCCCTCCACGGCGAGTTCGTCTGCGCACGAAGCGATCACGGTGACGATACCGGGAACGGTCTCAGGCACACCGCAGTACATGAGTCCCGAGCAAGCACGCGGCATGGACGTGGACTTTCGATCGGATCAGTTCGCGTTCGGACTGACGCTGTACGAAATGGCCACGGGCAAGCACCCATTCCGCCGCGACTCCTCGCCGCAGACCATGGCCGCAATCATCGCCGACGAGGCGCCTCCGATCGCTGAGATCAACCCCAAGGTCCCGACCGTCCTGCGCTGGATCATCGAGCGATGCATGGCCAAGGACCCGGCCGAACGCTACGCCTCGACGACGGACCTGCTCAAGGATCTGACGACGCTACAGGGACGTCTCGCAGAAGTTACGGGTGAGGATCTCAAACCCATTGCCGCGCCGGCGCGCAGACGGTTGATGGTGCCGCTCGGCATTGGAGTCGCCGCACTCGCAATCGGAGTCGTCGCGGCGCTCGCGCTGATGCCACGCCCAACGCCACAGGCCAAGCGTTTCAATCCACTCGTCACAGACGGCGGTTTTCAGGGGACACCCGCCTGGTCACGGGATGGGAAGGCGCTGGCGTACGTCTCCGGCGTGGACGGCATTCTTCAGGTCTTTACACGGAGCGTCTCATCGGCGCAGCCGCTGCAGATCACGCACGGTGGCTTCAACGCGTCGAATCCGTTCTGGTCGCCGGACAACTCGCGCATCTACTACCACTCGCAAGCGGAAGAAAACACGGGCTTGTGGTCGATCAGCGCGGCGGGCGGCCGTCCTGAATTGGTGTTGACGAACGCGAAGAACGCCGTCATCTCGCCAGACGGCCAAACGTTTGCCTTCTTCCGCGATGCGGCGGGGAGTCTCTCGGAATTCGGATTGGAGCGGGAGTTGTGGCTCAGTCCTGTGAATGGTGGGGCGCCACGACGCTTCATGCAGCCGCCTTTCGACAAAACGTCGTTCGTGGACAGCATGATGAAGTTCTCGCCGGATGGCACCAAGTTGCTCGTCTGGGGTTGGGGCTGGTACGGCCAGCAATTACCGGCGCACATTCCCGCGACACGCTTCTGGATGATTCCGTGGCCCGATGGAAAACCCACGCAGGTGCTCCCCTCGTTGACCGGCGCCACACCCGCGGCCGTTTCGTTCGACTGGCTTCCCGACTCGCGCAACATCGTCGTCTCGCTCTGGGACCCTGCCACGACGGGTATGCATCTGTGGAAGGCCGATACTACGGCCGACTCGAGCACACCGGTCACGGCGACGGTAGGCAGCGAGAATTGGCCCAATGTGACGGCCGATGGGCGGCGCATGGCGTTCGCATCGGAATCGATCGATTTCGATCTGGTCGATATCCCGCTCGACGGCGGTCCGCCGCGGAAACTCGTGTCGACATCGCGTAACGAATCGGAGCCGGCGTTCAACCGCGACGGCAGTCGCTACGCATACGTCTCGGACAAGGGCGGCGTGTTACGGGTCTGGAGCCGCAACCGTTCGGACCCAGATGTTGAGACGGTGATCGTTGATCCGGAGCAATTCCCGCAGGGCGAGGCCACACTTGCAC